>NZ_JAALFC010000069.1 GCF_011058155.1 Litoribacterium kuwaitense
CAATGCTCAAAGCTCGGCTGTTCGTACCGATTTTCATAATCGACTTGCATATTTAACGGAAAAATCCGCGGTCCAACCGTTGCCATAAGAATGAAAAAACGGTAATGATCAAGCCGATACACGAACGCCGGTTCGTAACAATGACGCGAAAAAATCAACCACTCCCTGCATCTCCATCCCCCCTTACTCTTCAATCCGAATTCTTGGATCGAGCTTGCTATAAAGCAAATCCGCAATAAAGTTTGCAATAATCATCGTAATCGCGATAAAGAGCAGAATTCCTTGCATGACAATATAATCCCGCTGCCCCGTCGCCTCAGCCATAAAATAGCCGATTCCTGGGTATTGGAAGAGGTTTTCAACGAGGATGGCACCCCCAAGCATCCCCCCTAAAAACACCGCGAGTTGGGTCACAAGAGGGATAATCGCATTTTTCTGAACATATTTACTAACGATGAGCTTCTCTGGCAATCCCCGTGCCTTTGCCGCTTCAATATAGTCATCGCCAAGCACACTGATCGCACTCCCTTTCATCATCAGTGCCCATTGGCCAATGAGCGTAAGCACGTACGTAAAGATCGGCAATGCCCCGTAATAGAAAATGCTCATAATAAATTCAACGTTAAACCCAGGGGTTAAATAGAAATCGTAGGCACCGTTAATCGGAAACCAGCCAAGCCCGTATGAGAACACGATGAGTAACAGAAGGGCAAAAATAAAGTCTGGCACCGCATTTGTGACAACGGAGTAGACCGAGATTACAGGGTCTAGCCACGATTTACGTTTATACGCCATCTTCACCCCTAAATACACCCCGATGACGAAACTAACGACTAAAGCAATACTCGACACAAACAGCGTCCACGGCAAAGCACTCGCAATAATATCATTCACCCGCAGCCCTTGATGAACCATACTGTAGCCGAGATTCCCTTGAGCTAAATTACTGACATACCGGGCAAATTGCTCGTGAATCGGTTCATTTGGATCATAATTAATCATATTGGCAACACGTTCATACGCTTCATCGATCGTAATATTGTATTGCAGCGCATAATCGCGAGCCCATTGGTCAATCGCACTGCCTGGGGTCATTCGTAAAAGAACAAAAGTCAGCACAACCGCTAGCACAATCGTCACTAGTGCACTGAGCACCCGTTTAAAAAAGATCCGTCGCGTCAACAAACGTCCCCCCTTTTACTCTTTTGGCCGGTATTGCCCTTCGATATATGGCTGAATGCCGGAATTAAAAAAGTTTGTTTTTAGCACTTCCTTCATATCCGCTTCCGTTTCCGGAACAGGCATATTGCGGTCATACTTTTCTATTTTCGATTCAAGCGGAAGCCCGCTCATTTTCCCTTGGTTAAGCCATGTCCCAGTCACATTTTGAAATAAATTGATCCCAAACGCTTCTTCGTTGTTCGCCCATGCCATACGGGAAAACCAGAGCGTATATTCCTCTTCATCCATATAAGGGATTCTTTGAACAACTTCATTCACATCAAACTCAACACCGTCATAGCTCGTCAAACGCAAATCAATTTTATTGCGTTTCCCGGGATCTTCATGATCTTCAGCGTAACGAGGCATGTGCATCATTTTCGCAATGCCACCTTCATACACTTCGCGAATCGACTGCCAAGGAAACATAAAGCCCCACGCAATGTCGACCCAGTCCATCGACATATGATACATCCCGTCGCCCTTCGTCGCATTGCTGAAGTAGACCGTTCCGTCCACAGCCATTAACCGCGTCGGCATGCCAAAAGCGGTCAGCTGCTCTGCAACGATCTGTCCGGGCATCAAGCCATTTTGCCACGCACCATTCACCCCAATAATAAAATCTGGACGAACGCCGTCAGGATCACGCCAAATGCCTTCTTCATCACGGCTCCAGCCAAGCTCAATCAGCATCGCTTCCGCCTTTTCTGGGTTATAGGAGTAGTCACGCATACTGTCGATGACTTCAGGCTTCAGCCAATTTTCCATATCAGAAGGGACAAGCCCTGTCAGCGAAATCGTTGGCTCCCGCCCATAGACATTCCCGACTTCTCTTGCTTTTGAGCGATCAATGGCATACGTGATCGCCTGCCTGAACTCATTTTGATCAAATGGCGGCATCGCTTGGTTGTAAAGAATGCCGACGGAAGCTGGATCGAGCATTTTAAAATGGACAAGGTCTTTATTTGCTGCCAATAAAGACTCCAAAATATCTTGTGGCGGTGTCCCATCCAAATAGTTCACTTGCCCTGAGCGCAGTAAGGCAAATGCCGCCGCCCCATCCGAGCCTGGGTTTTTAATCGTCAATTTGTCGAATTTAATTTGATCCGCGAGATAATAATCATCAAATTTTTCCAAAAGCATATCAGACGAGGTCACCCGGCTAATCGTAAACGGCCCCGTTCCGACCGGCATGTCTGGACCAGCTACGAGAAAGTCGCGCCAGTTTTTATCAATTTCGCTCATTAACGCATCATCAATCTGTAAGCCAAACCGGCCCTTCTTCAAAAGCTGCTCCTCTTGTGAATACCTCGGTGCCTCGGCCAACAGCTCCGCCGCGCGATCGACATACTCACCGTAAATATGATAAGGAATCGTCGCTTGCTTATCCTGCCCAAGCAAAAAAGATAGGACAATGTCATTCGCATACGGCTCTAACCAGTGCACACGGAAGGTCTTGTCATCAATTATTTCAATGTCCTCCATATACTGCGTCACTTCAGCACCGTTATTTAACATGTAATAAGCCCATATGTCTTTACTCGTCACCGGCACACCGTCGTGCCAAACAGCATCGTCGACAAGCTTTACCTCCACAAAGCCTTCCTGAAAGTCGACCGATTCCGCTAACCGCAAATGCTGTTCATTCGTAATCCGCACATTCTGCATTAAGCCTTCAAACACGTAGTTCGTCGCCTCACCTATGCCTCCATTTGCAAACGAATTCCCCTGAAACAACGGTGGCCGCGGCCAGCCCCCAGCCCAGCGCATCACTTTTTCATCTGCCCCTGGTCCCGCTGAACTGCAGCTTGCAGCAAACAGAAGCACAAAAGCAAGCAGCACAAAAGCGCGCGCTATAGGGAAAAATGTCTTCATATGCCAACCCCCTCGAGATAAACTATGACAAACCACACAAAAAGAAAACGCTTACATTATTGCTAAATCATCATTTTCCGAATCGCTGGTCGCCCTCATATCACTCCTTTACAACAAACATTTACAAATGAGGCGCATGTCACTAGCCTATGCACGACGAATACTCTCGGTGACGTTGAGTCCTCTTGATTTCTTCTAATCTATGCCAACAATGACTAAAGTTTACACAAAACTTTCAGACTACTTAACGTTCGTTAATTCAAGAGCTGTCGCAACCACAACCTTTCCGCACAACAAAAAGAACAACCCCTTTTTTATCGTCGTTTTAGGGGTTGCTCTCATTTAATTCTCTCTATTTACCTAACTGCCTCAAACGTCACCCATTCCGTCTCTTTGGTCGGTTGTTTTCCATAGCTGTACTCTGCAGAACAGGTGATTTGTGAGAAGCCGATCTTCTCTAGTAAAAGCGTGAATTCCTCAATGCCATACCACCGCAGCACAAACTTTTGCAGTTCAGAAGCGATTAATTCACCTTTGCGCCATTTTTCATATTTTAAGTGCGACAATGTATATTGCTCCACCCAATTGATTTCCACATGCGTGTCTTCAAGGAGAATCCCTTCATCATCAGACGATGGAAAGGTTGCCTTTGAAATCGTGCCTTGACGAAAATGACCTGGAATTTCAAGGTCAATGATGACACGACCGCCAGGCGTAAGGTGGTCATAAAAGCATTGCAAAGCCTTCTTCGCACCCTCTAGTGATTCGATTAAGGCAAACGACCCTGTCGGAATGATAATGGCTTCGTACGTCGAAGGTAACGAAAACTGCGTCAAATCACCTTCATAGACACTTGGCGACATTCCTCTATCTTCACAATTTTTTCGGCAAGCCGCCAGCATCTCCGGGGAATAGTCGATCCCATCAACATCAAAGCCTTTTTCAAGCAGAGGAACGAGAAAGCGTCCTGACCCAACGCCCGCCTCAAGGACTTTTCCCTTTGTTCCCGCGAGCCGCTCCGTGTAGTATTCAATATCACCACGAACCGAATGGCCGACCGGCTTTGTTAATTCATAGAGCTCCGTACTTAATTTTCCATAATAGCTAAACATCGTAAAACCTCCTAGCTTCATAACATATGAAGTCCACCCATAGAATGAAGATTAGGACATCTTGCATTCTTTGAAAATTATACCAGTATGAAAATGTTTTGCAATATAAAATTGTCTGTCCCCCAATTAAGACTCTTTGCTCTCAGACCCAACCGCTGGGGCTAGATGATCAATGAAAGCAATATCATAGGCAATCTCCACGAACAGACGGTATAAAATAGATCAGTCACTTCATATCAAGCCATGAAAAATAAAAAAGCTCGCCTTCAGTCATCACCATGACCGGGCGAGCTCTCTCTTGTACGCGCTTATTTCGTCGTCACTTTACCTTCTATAGCAAACTGGACGTCCGCTTTTCTCAGCATATTGCCGATGTCGCAGCCTTTATCCGCTGCTTCAAACAAACGATTGGCGGTTTCTGCTTGTTCTTCTGTCGCATCTGCCGCTAAGACAACGTGTGGATAATGGATAATTTTAAATTCATCTTTAGACGAGCTGACGTCGGAATTGATCGTGAGCTCTTCTACGGGAATCTCTCGTCTTTCTAGCATGTACACGAGTGTTGCTGTATAACAAGCATTGGCTGCGGAGACGAGAATTTCTTTAGGGTTCGCACCGTTTCCGCTCCCGCCTAATGCAGCTGGGATCGCAATATTTGTATCAATTCCCTCTGTTTTTAATACTCCGCTTCCTTTTGTTCCATTTGTCCAACTCGTTTGTACGTCATTCGTTGACATAGGATCACCATCTCTTTTCTTGTTGTTTTATGTTGTTTGCAATATTTATTGAGTGTCCTTTTCAGGAACAGCACAACGACCATCAGCACACATGCCAGCATCGCCGGCTGAAAGGTCTTGGAGCTGTGATTTTGCTTGCTCCTCTTCCCACACCTTTTGCAGTGCTCCGGCAAAGGTTTCCTCAGGCTGTGCCCCGGAAACAGTATATTTATTGTTAAAGATAAAATAAGGGACCCCGCTCACACCGTAGCTTTGCGCCTCTCTTTCATCTGCACGCACGGCATTCGCAAACTGTAATTCGTCAGCAAGCATTTGCTCAGCCTCTGTGCGATCAATGCCAACAGTTTCTGCGATACCGGCAAGTGTAGCGCGATTACCGACATCTTTTCCTTCCGTGAAAAAGGCATAAAACAACTCTTCTTTGACGTCTTTCTCTTTGCCATACGATTTGGCAAGCTTCAACAAGCGATGTGCATCAAATGTATTCGTCGGTTTCATGTCGTCAAAGTGAAACGACAAACCGACTTGTGCAGCCTGTTCCGTCATTGTGGAAGTCATTTCTTTTACCTGTGCCTCACTCATGCCATACTTCTTAGCCAAAAGCTCAGCATATGTCTTTCCTTCGTATAAGGGCGCATTCGGGTCTAGTTCGAAACTTTTAAAATTGATCGTTACATGTTCTTTATGAGGAAATGCAGCGAGTGCATTTTCCAATCTCCGTTTTCCGATATAACAAAAAGGACAAACGATATCAGACCAAATATCAACGTTCATGCGGTGCACCACCTTATCCATATATTCATTTTGTACCTACCAGTTGGTACAGAAAGTAGCTTATCATACAAGTGAGCTGAGGGGCAAGAAATAAAGCTTCTACGATTCTGTAAGGTTGAACTGTGCACGAATGACGTCAAACACATTGGATAAAAAGTGCGCGTCCTGCTGGTTTTTCATGAGCAAAATACCGCCTTCAACCATCGCGACGATCGCTTGAGCGTTTTTTTTCGTATCCATATTTGCGTCCAGTCGCCCTTCTTTCACCATACCTGTTAACGCCTCTTCAACAGCCCCGATCCAGCGGTCAAATACGTATTGAATTTTTTGGCGGAACGTTTCATCGTGCTCACTCATTTCGCACGCCAAGTTCCCAATCGGGCAGCCTGACATCATAAGGTCATCGGTGTAAAATGCCAAATTTTTATCAAGCATCTCATTTAGCTTCGCCGCAGGTTCCTCTGACGTTTCAAAAATCGAGAAGAAATGCGTTTCCCACTCGTTAATGACATTTTCTACAACCGCAAGGCCAAGATCATACTTCGAGGAAAAATAGTAATAAAATTGCCCTTTTCCGATCTCACTTGCCTCGAGAATATCACTAATTGATGTAGACCGGTATCCTTTTGAATTCATCAATTCTCGCGCCGTCAAAATGATTTCTTGTTTCTTAGACATCAACTCTCACACTCTCATCTCGTTTTACAAATTCGCTGTAGGTGGATTATAGTCGTAACTCTTTATTTGTGCAAGCCTCACTGCTTGATGTGTCTACCTATCGGCCTTAAATGTAAAGCTAGCTTTACACAGTCGTCGAAAAGAGGGATTGCATGAAAAATCGGATTGCCGAATTGCGAAAAGAGCGGCAGATGACCCAAAAAGATCTGGCAAATGTACTCAATGTATCACGCCAGACGATCATTTCATTAGAAAACGGGCGTTATAACCCTTCCATTTTACTCGCACATCATATTGCCAAAACGTTTCAGCAAACGATTGAAGACGTCTTTATTTTGAAGAAGGAAACAACACTGAGGAGGAATAAATGATGAAAGCCAACAGTCACCATAGGCTATGGAGCATTCTCATATTCATTTTAGGCGCTGGATTTATCAGCTTTGCAATCATGAGCACTGGCGAAAAAGACATGTTTCTCGGTGTGGGCGGCGGCATGATCGGTGTTGCGGTCGTCCGTCTGTTGCAAGGGGTGAAAATGAAAAAGGATCAAGAATACGCGAAAAAAATGGAGGTCAACCAAACGGACGAACGAAATCAATTTGTCGCCACTACCTCAAGGGCCAAAGCCTTCGAATATAGCTTGCTGATTGAAGGTGTGATTGTCATCATCAGTCTCATCACTGGAAATCCGATGCTTGCACAGACGATCGGATTGCTCATTTGTGTGCAAGTCATTGTCTATTTCATTGTTTATTTTGCGAATAACAAAAAGTATTAACTCACCTAAAGAAGAAATGATGTGTTTCTCTCGTAATATATTCTTTATTGAGAACCTTGATCAAGCAACATATAGGATGACTTATATTGTTACGTTTACGATCACGTAGTATCATGAGAGCAGATCTTGTCCGTGGCAGATGCATGATCTAATAAAGGGAGGTTGATGATCAATGAACAAAAACAGTCAAATACTTTTGCGCTTTGCTGGTATTTTTGGCGTCATCGGCGCCATCCTCGGTGCCCATATGGCTGGTGCTGGTTCTTACGCGTTTCGCCCAGTCCATGCGCATGTTCTCGTCGTTGGCTGGCTAAGCCTGTTTGCGTGGGCCGTATACTATAAGGTTTTCCAAACAAAACAAACGCTGTTAACGAAAATACACGTTTGGACCGCCATTATCGGTTCTATCGGTTTATCTGCCGGCATGTGGCTCTACATGGTCAAGCCCTTTGACCTTCCAGAAACAGTGACACTCATCGCATATATCGCCGGTGGCGTCGCCTTGCTCTTAAGCTTTGTCGTGTTCTTCTTGCTTACGTTGATGTATAAAGAAGAGAAATAATTTTTTCTCAGCAAAACGAACGAAGGGAATACCGACGTCGCATTTCTCGGTACTCCCTTTTTTGTGCGCCTACCCATTTTAAAAAGTAAGCCCCCTTGACGTAAGGGTTCACTCCCTCATTTCCGCGAAAAAACAAATGCATTTGTCCAGTATTCGTGTGAGTCAACCGTCTTCTCAATTTTCCCAACTGACTTGAGCCATTGCTGAAGCTCGTCATAATACTCAGCCGTCATTGAAAAATCATACGTAAAGCACGGCCATGTCGCTTCCATCATAGCCACAGCGAGCTCGTCTTCTCGATCTGTTTTTGTATAATCAACATAAATGGCTTTCGCTTCTTCTGGGTGCTCGTAAATAAAATCAATCGCTTTAGAAATCACTTTTAAGAAAGCTTGGATGACCGCTTCACGCGCTTGCAGAATCTGCGGCGAGGTAATGAAGATGAGTTGGCAAAAATCCGGGACACCCCAATCCTTCAACGCGAAGAAATCAACATCAAGCCCTTCATGCTTCGCTTCTGTCATTTCAAAGTTTCGGAAGATGAGCGTCGCAGCGTCGGCCTTATCGTTTTTCAAGGCATCTGTATGGTAAAAGCTATTGTTGACCGGCTGAAAATCTTCTAACGCACATACGCCGCCATCAGCTTCAACCATCGTTTTCACAATCGCAAGCCCGCCAAGGCCAGGTGCGCCTGGATATTGAATCCTTTTGCCGATCAAATCCATAGGGCGACGAATTCCCTTATCCTTCACGTACATGACACCGCCATTTGTATGTAAGAAACGGGCAAAACCGACCACAGGCTCATCATTGGCGCGATCTTCTACGAGATGAAGCGGCTCGGTAATGGCAATATCCATCGTCCCTTTCTTAATCTCATCGATCGCATCAAAATGCTCCTCAGGCTCGACCATGCTAATGTCGATATTCTCCTCTTCAAACCAGCCCTTCTTTATCCCGACCATTAACGGGATATGATCTGGATTCATAAACCATTCAAGTCCAACGGTAAGCTTCTCCATGCCAAAAATCCTCCTTAATCATCATAAAAAACCACTCCGAACCATAGGTAAGGAGTGGTTTAGTCATATGAATATTCACTAAACGAACGCTCACTTTCCTACGCTGGCATGACCCAGTTCAGGTAATAAGGGTTAAAGACGGATGTCTTCTCTCAGCTTTTTCTAACAAAGCACCCCTAGTGAAAAAATCAAATATGTGCAGCCCATCTGAGACTACATTACTTAGAAGCGTATCACAATGGATTCAAAGCGTCTATATTGATTGGCAATAATGAAGTTGTTTAATTTCAATGCTATAAACACACAAACACCGTCCTTAAATATGGCCGAGGTTAATTGAACTACCCCCACTTAACACTCTTACAAGCTGTTTGAAGTAGGAGATTCCTAAGAACACCAGCGTAACCGCCAGTTATTGATTAGGCTATCCCCGTAGTTCCTACGGTTAGAAGCCTTATCGCTTCGTTTTTAAGATTTTGTCCTGCGTTCATATCTCGATTGTGATGCGTGCCACAAGAAGGGCAATCCCACTCACGAAGGTTGAGATTTTTAACGTCTTTATTTTGGTAGCCAC
>NZ_JAALFC010000070.1 GCF_011058155.1 Litoribacterium kuwaitense
TGAAACGACTTCTCCCTTTGTATAAGAGCCACTCTGTCCAGGATCCCATGTTGTTACATTGTCCAACCCTACACCAGTCGCACCTGTTGGCCCTGTTGGTCCGGCTGGACCGGTGGAGACTCTTTTATTAGGAAAAGGGAAAATTGTCCAATGCAAAGGGTAAAACAAGAAATAATATTTACCTCTGCTACCTGGAAGCCAGTGGAAAAGCAGGACAGGACTTGTTGATGAACAGACAGTTACGCAAATGGTTTAGGATAACACCAATCAACGTGAAATTCTCTTCCAAGCGAACGAATAATGCTCAATGAGGTTGATTCGAGCACATCAAATGATAGTAAAGCAATATACCAAATTTAACGGGATTGCGATCTGATGAAGATGGAGGACGAAAAGAAAATCGCCTTCATTCGGGTCATGACGCTTACGTTTAAGGCAAAGTTATATCTTGGTACACCATCGCCTGCTTTTTCGCAAGCACAGTGGATGCACGACTTTAGTAAAAAGGACCCTCCGATGTCATTACTGACGTCTACCTAGAAAAAACATTGGAGCATTATTCTTATCTCAGGTATGGCATTTAGGGTGAGGGCAATTCTTGAGATTTTGAATTTCAAGTCCGAATAGCATTACCAAGGCATTATTAACTGGCTTAGGACAATCTGTCCCTAAGTATATGGAATGATGAACGCCATCTCTTTACTGAAAGAGTGGTGAATGTAACTTCTTTTCACAGGACAAACGCACACGCATATATTGAATCATGAACATCGAGGAGGTCATGATCATGATTACTACAGAATTGATTGATCATTTGATGAGTGTAGATATGGAAACCGTAGATACGGAAAAACTGGCCGATTTAAGTACATTTGAATTTGATAATTCACTCCCACTAGAAAAACGGCCTGCTTATGTTCTGGAAAAATTGAAAAATCCTTTGTGTTTTCGTTGTGGTGATGTAGGTGTAAAGCTTGAATTTGATGATACTGCGCCGCCGATCCAAGAGGTTCTCACGAACTTTATGATACGCAAGAAAAGTGGCTTGTAGTCAGACTTTGCATCCTCGTATGTATAAAATAAAATGTTGAAGATACAATCTCACAAAAAATAAAACCATTTTTGATAAATGTTCGCTTGGTCGACAAACACAAAGACGAAATCCTTCTTTGACAATCGAGTAATTCGGAAATACTTAAATTTCACTCATAAATACTCGATTTAGAGGAACATCTATAGGGAAATATACATTAATTATTTACAACGATGGAATCTGAGCTATTTGAGCACTATGACCGATCACTGTACCGGTTACACTAAACTAGACAAATCAAAAAAAGGCCACGTAAACTTAACGCAAATCAAAAATGGAGGAGAATCGCTTATGACCAAGCGCGAAAGACGGACCTACACACAAGAGTTTAAAGAACAAATTGTAAAGCTCCATGCGTCTGGAAAGCCTCGACGTGAACTGATTGATGAATATGAGTTAACCGCATCTGCCTTCGATAAATGGGTCAATCAGCACAAAACAAGTGGTTCGTTCAAGGAGAAGGATAACCGTACACCTGAACAGGAAGAACTCCTTCACTTTCGTAAAGAAAATCAAAAATTGCTGATGGAGAACGACATTTTCACTTTATACAGTATAAGTGCAGCTAAGCATATAAAATGCTAAGCTTTACTAAAAAGCAAGCCGCGATGATCATGGGACGAAAGTAGGTGTGATCCGTCAGAACCGTCACAAATACTCGGTATCAGCAATGTGCGCTGTCCTACAACTTCCAAGAAGCACATATTACTCTGAAGCTCGTATTCGTGATGAGCAACATGATGAGCTGTCCTCTTTAATTGTTGATATTTTTCAAAACAGCCGGCAAATCTATAGGCAGCGGAAAATCAAAAAAGAACTTGAGAAGCAAGGTTGGTCCGTCACGACGAAGAATCAGTCGCATCATGAAAGAACAAGGTCTAGTGTCAAAGTACACGGTGGCTCAGTTTAAGCCGAAATGTGTGGCGTGCAACACATCAGAGATAGGAAATGCGTTGAACAGAGCGTTTCACCAGAAACAAAAATTACGTGCTGTTGTAAGCGATCTGACGTATGTCCAGGTAAAAAACTAATGGCACTACCTCTGTATTTTGATCGATCTTTACAACCGTGAAATCATAGGCTACAGTTCCGGATCGAAGAAAGATGCCGGCGTAGTTCAGCATGCCTTTCCCAAAGGTGAAATACAGATTACATCGTTTCGATGTTTTGCTTGGAAGAGCTCTTACTACATTCATACGGGGAGGGTTGATATGCGTGGATTCTTGGAAAAACACTTTCTTAACGTGAAGGCAGGTGTTTAGCTATAAAGGCTGGGTATGGAATAGCAGGCGTGGGACAGTAAGTGGGTTTAACGACAGTGATGTGGAAACTGTTTCAGCCGCTCAATGCCCACCCCTACGGACACCTAAAAACTCAAGTCGTCACAAATAGCTACAGTAGCCCAGGATGTGGTGGTTTCCAAACCGTCATATCTGCATCATAAATTTCCGGTCGTAAGCAAATTAGAGCCGTATCCAACGTGTCTTTAGCGATGTGCCTGATTGGCGTACAAAGGTACAAGTGCGCCTTGCAGGTACATGCTTTTGACGTGCTCATTTTGCACCTTTAAAAGCTCGTCGAGGAGAAAGACTTAGCTGACTGAGCTTCTGGAAAAACACAACATATACTGTGCCCTCGACAACATGGTTCGCATAACGATTTAAAGAGATAATATAATATTTGTAATGTGATAGGAAGGAGATCACATGACCAGAATAGCCAACACGCAGAGCATCGCAAACAAAGTTTCAAAAAACAAGGTATGGCGTGTAGCCTTTTACATCCGTCTTTCACGCGAAGACAAAAGTGTAAAAGAGGAATCCGAAAGTATTACCAACCAAAGACTGATTTTGACAGACTTCCTCGAACAGCAAGTAGATGACGATTATTTTTTCGTTGACGAATATGTCGATGACGGCGTGAGTGGCACGACAGACGAAGAGCGAGAAAGCTTTCAACGACTGTTAACCGATATCAAAAAAGGAAAAATCAACTGCGTGATTGTGAAGAATCTGGCCCGCAGTTTCCGCAACAATGCTGATCAGAGCTATTATCTTGGCGATTGGTTTCCGCGTAATAATGTACGGTTTATTTCTCTTTATCAACAGCCCATTGACACGTACAAAGACCCAAATAATGCACAAAACATCGCTGTGCCGATTCAGGGCGTTCTGAATGAAGAGCATGCAAGGGGTACTTCGGAAAGCGTCCGGCGAACCTTTGACAAGAAGCGTGAGAAAGGTCTGCATATTGGTTCTTTTGCCGCCTATGGCTATCTGAAAGATCCACAGGATAAAAACGCTCTTATACTCGATGAGGAAGCTGCAGAAAATGTTAAATGCATCTATGCTTGGTTTTTAGAGGGTATGAGCAAAAATGCGATTGTCCGCAAGTTGAACGAAAGCGGTATTTTATGCCCTTCAGCGTATAAGAGAAGCAAGGGTATGAAATACAAAAATCCAAATGCTGAGGGAGGCAATCCTCTATGGAGTGCCATGACGGTCACCAACATTTTGAAAAACCAAATTTATATTGGCGATATGGTGCAAGGACGCCATCGCATTAAAAGTTATAAAATCCATGTGCAGGAAAAGGTTCCCGAAGATGAATGGTTCATTGTAGAAAATACACATAAACCGATCATCAGTCGTGAAGTTTTTGCCAAAGTGCAGGAGCTTTTAAAAAAAAACACTCGCACCGCACCGAAGCAAAAAAAGCTGCATTTGTTCAGTGGCTTCCTACGCTGCGCAGATTGCGGCAAGGCCTTGACACGGAGCAAGGTTAGAAGAAATGTGTACTACTATTGCCGCACTTACAAAGATCAATCTAAAGCGGCTTGTACAAAGCATACAATGAAGCATAACTTTCTAGAAAAAGCGGTATTGTATGCCATTAAGCAACAGGTTTACATTGCAGTCTCCCTTTCAGAACTCGCTTCACGGGTTAACAAAGCTCCGCTTCAGAAAAGCCATTCTATCCGTTTGAATGAACAAATAGCTTCCAAGGAAAAAGACCTGTCCAAGATCTCACGTTATAAACAAAGTATTTATCAAGACTGGAAAGATGGAGAAATTACTCATAAAGATTATCGGCAGATGAAAGTGGGCTACGAGCGGCAAATTGAAGCCATTAACAAAGTGGTAAACAAACTGCAAGCAGAAAAAGCCGAGCTTATAAACGAAACCGATGTAGAAAACCATCTTTTAGCAACCATTAGGAAATACGAAAACATCAATAAACTGACAAGGGAGATTTTGATTGAACTTGTTGACTCCATCAAGGTATACGAAAATGGTAATATCGTCGTAAAGCTAAAATTTGCTAATGAGTACCGCAAAGTTGCGGAAGACATTGGAGTCAACACCCTTTAAGATGCGGTTTAGAAAACCGCATTTTTAACGGCAGTTTGATTTCCTAATTTAAATGCTTCGGTTGCGCCTGTAGGTCCTGCACCACCCGTATTATTCTTAGTTGAAGCATTTAAAGCACTTTCCATTTTACCCTGTAAGAACATTTGATTTCTCATTGCACTATCCAAGGTGTTTCTAACACTCTCATTCACGTTTAAGATATCGTCAATTGTTGCAGCGGGTCCCGATAAACCTGGCAAAGTTCCCAGTACATACTGTAATTTTTCACCTTCTGCATTTAAAATATGACTTAAACCCAGCTCTTCCATTGCTATAGACGATAAGATTAGATTGATTGCATCCTCTTTGTTAATTGTGACTGAAGGTGTAATATTAGGAATATTCGGTTGTGACATTTGTTTAGCCTCCCAATTGTTTTCTTTCTTATTTTTAACGCAGCATTCACAAGGAACGCTTACTGTATAAAATATACACAAAGTTAAAAAAAGTTCTTAAAATGGGCCTGAGCTTGAGTTGATTTTATTTTTTTCGTTAATACAGAACAGAAAAACATGGATCGAATGAATAAACTTTACCATAACGCATATATTTTAAACATGTTGAGTATTTCTAAATTTAGATTAACACTATGTACAAAACCAGTTGCTGATTACGTGCCCAATCGAATCCATCCTGCGTTGCATTTAGTCAATTGTCTCTTTCTAGCCTACTTATCTGAGTAAATATTGCCAACGTAATACAAAATTAATTGGAGAAACTAGGAGTATTTACAGATTTCATCCTGCGTATTAAGCATTGCTTTTCCTTCATAATTAAAATTTAGTTATCCCAAAATGAGGTCATATTACAAAATTCTACTCAAACAATCACAATCTGATCACTTCCAAAACGCGAAAGTGCTGTTTTTAATGTAGGTAAATATATTGAATGGATTTCGTACGGCTTGAAGTGCTTCTGTGAATAATAATTCACATGCTAAACAATATGGAATCCGAACTGCTGTAAATTTAGCAACGGCTTATCACTCCCTAAATTCAAGACAAACGCAATCTATTTCTTTTTACAAAAAGGAATAATGTCTTGAATATGCCGTTGGTGTTTTTTGTAAAACATTTTTTACGTATGTCCTTTACGATTTGCAAATTCATCCATGCCATTTACAAAATAGATCACCATGTATTGACGAGCTTTTTGGGCTCTTCCTCTTCCAAGCCTGTACCCGTACTAATAAAAATCGGCTTATTGGTCAAACGAGTTGTATAAGTTATAGTGACACATGTAGTGTGAGGTGATCTAATTAGAACCGCTTCGAATCGTTTTGCCCTTAAAAATGAATATTGACCAACACTATTTACAGTAAAAGGGGATTTCATATAAATATAAATATATCCCCCATCTAAAAGCATCAAAATAATATAATTTGGCATATAGCTTATACGCCGATAAATGAGATAGGATGATGTGATGCTAGCTCGATAATCAAAGACAATGCGTTCATACTTTTTATTCAATTTTCACGGACCTCATAAAATCTTTGATTGAATGGTAACGCAACTGTGATCTTCTCACTAGTGTTTGGTGTATATTCTCGACGCTTGCAGATACAAGCGATATTTTAATTAATAAAAAGTTAAGGGCATTTAAATTAAGCATGTATTTTTCATGTTCACGATGACTAAATATGTATTTGGAGGTATTGCTCTATGTCTTTGCCCAACATACCAAATATTACTCCCACCATCTCTCTCTCAAGATGTGAATCGATTGATTTACTGTTATCTTCAATCGCACTAGAAGAGATGGCTCTTTCACATATTTTGAATGCAGAAGGTGAAAAACTACAAGCTTTTTTAAAAAATGATCCTAAATGTTTAAACGATTACTTACGTATAAATGAGAATGTCAATCAAACATTAAAAACAATTATAAAATCACAAATTATGCTGCAATTAAAACTGGAGGATGTGATGACCATAGATTCTCAACATCATTGCGATTGTACACGAAAAAAAACATGCTCCAAAAAAGGAAAAGACTGCAAATCAATATGTCAACATCATTGTATTTGCAAAAAGTTTGAAAATGGTAAGAATGAATTGTAATCAATGTGAACAGACCATCAAAACGAAACCAACGTTTTACTTTATGCAGCACTATACATTCTTTCTTACTTTGCTCCTTCGAAAGGTTCCGACCGACGATCTATCGGTCTTTGAAATTGAAAAACTCCTACTTACTTCATTACATCAATCTGCACAACTCTATCTAAACTCCCGTATTTGCCCTCTTTCTCTATCTGGAGACATACTTCAGCAATTATTTAAAATAGTCGAATCATTTGAATACGAGCTAGAGAAAAGCTCATTAAGCCCTATTGTCATAAAGAAGTGTAAAGAATATTTATCTCTATGGAAACAATCACCTTATCCTTCAAGCAAAGTCATCGAGACGCCGAATAGTAAAATGAATAAACCATGGATAAACAACAGCGTGTTAAGGAGGGTAACTACATGAGCATCACATTATGTATTATTGTTAAGGATCAAGAAGCAACAATACATGACTGTCTTAAAAGAGCCCAAGAATTCACTAATGAAATCATACTCGTCGATACAGGATCATCTGATCGAACAATTGAAATCAGCAAACAATTCCATACGGTTCATATTATTCAACATACGTGGAGAGACCATTTTGCAGAGGCAAGAAACCGATCACTAGAATTTGCTAAAGGTGATTGGATCATGTGGTTAGACGCCGATGAATTGATCGACGATAAGCCACGAAATCGCCTTCTGCTTAAAGAAATCATACAACAAACAACAGCAAACATCATTTATTTTCCTGTAGTAAACTATGTTGGTAAAAGTATGGATAAGGAATACAAAAATAACTCCTTTCATTCCTATCAACCGAGATTGTTTCGTAATCATCTCGGGATACAATTTATTAACCGCATACACGAATTTCCCAAATTACCTGAATCCCATGAAATTGAAGCACACTATATTGACATTTTAATTCACCACTACGGTTATTTAGATGAAGCCGACCAACAATATCAAAAGTTTAATCGAAATATAGAACTTCTCTCACTTGAGTTAAAAAATGCTCAATCGAATCCGTGGATTTATTATCACCTAGCAAGTGAATTTTACCGAATAAAGGAGTATTTACAAGCATTTGGCCTCATCAATACTGCCATTGTTGTATTTTTAAATTTAGAGCAAAAACCTCCTGCACTACTTTATCGTCTTAAATATGCAATTCTTGTTGAGACAAATAGTTATGATGGCGCATGGCCAAGTATTCAAAAAGCAATTGATCTCTACCCCGACTATGTTGATTTACATTATTACAAAGCTCTTATACTCAAGCAGAGAAAACAGTATGCGGAAGCGATCATTGCTTTAGACACTTGTCTTTCTTTAGGCGACAAATCAAGAAACTATTTTATTTTAAAGGGGACTGGTACTTTTCGAGCTCAACAATTAAAAGAAGAATGTTTTCAGCTACTAGAATCAATTTCATAATTGACGTTTTTAGAAATGGGTTGAGGTACCCTACGATGATTTTTAAAGTTTTTTTAAAATGGATGGAAATAGAATCACGCTGCTTTTATCGAATGTTTCCCCATTTCTAGTTAATCCGGTCTGTGGCTAATTTTGAGGCATTATAAACAAGCGTCACCAATTGGAAATGAAGCTTGCCTTCTTACCTGCCCGATGACGGACATGATTGAGCCCAAAGAACTCTTTTAGATATGCGGTGACCCTTTCGACAGCGGTTCGCTCTATATACAGTTTGCCCCACTTCTTTGATCCTCTTGCCGGAGAAGTGTACTTTCGGATGTCCGTAGATTGCTTGATTTTAAAGGGGTTTTGGCACAGGGAATCATGGCGTAATGGGCAATTCACGCATTCTTTGGGTTGTGTGTATTTCAAGGTTTTGTACTTTGGATCAAAGCTGTCGTAACGATAAGAATGTTCCCGGACGCATGTAGGTGCGAAATGTTCATCGATCCGACGATTTCCCCTTCATTGCATCGGTTATATGGTAAATGGGTTTCACCCATCAATATTCAAAATCTTCCTGAACAAGTGGAACATCTTAAACAGGATTACTACACAAAAAAATTAACGACAGAGGCATATATCAAGCTCCTTTTTGCCCAGCTGCATGAACTAGAAAGCCTGCATGCGATTAGTGATGCTTTACTCGATGAAGATCTCCAGAAAACACTTGGATTTGAATCGATTAGTGCATCGCAATTGTCGCGGAAAACAAAAGAGTTGAAACCGGAAATCCTTTCTACTTTGTTTTTGGAGCTTGTCACCCAGATTCAAAGATATCACGACCAAAGGAAAAGGAATATGCCGCTCAAAATCATTGATTCAAGCACGCTTCCGCTCAACTTAACGAATTACAAGCGGGCAAAATTCTGGAAAACAAAGGCAGGCGTAAAGCTGCATTTACGGCTCGTTTTCATGGATAAGGACACGGTATATCCTGTAAAGGCAATCATTACGACAGCGAAAGGACACGACAGGAATCAACTAGAAGTTCTCGTTGATGACAAGGAAGCCATGTATGTGTTTGACCGCGGATACGT
>NZ_JAALFC010000071.1 GCF_011058155.1 Litoribacterium kuwaitense
ACGTATCCGCGGTCAAACACATACATGGCTTCCTTGTCATCAACGAGAACTTCTAGTTGATTCCTGTCGTGTCCTTTCGCTGTCGTAATGATTGCCTTTTCAGGATATACCGTGTCCTTATCCATGAAAACGAGCCGTAAATGCAGTTTTACGCCTGCCTTTGTTTTCCGGAATTTTGCCCACTTGTAATTCGTTAAGTTGAGCGGAAGTGTGCTTGAATCAATGATTTTGAGCGGCATATTCCTTTCCCTTTGATGATGGTATCCTTGAATCTTCATAACAAGATCCAAAAACAAGGCAGAAAGGATTTCCGGTTTCAAATCATTCGTTTTTCGGGATAACTGCGAAGCACTAATCGATTCAAATCCAAGTGTTTTCTGCAGTTCATCATCAAGCAAAGCATCACTAATCGCATGCAGGCTTTCCAGTCCATGCAGCTGGGCAAAAAGGAAAAGCTTGATATATGCCTCTGTCGTTAATTTCTTTGTATAGTAATCCTGTTTAAGATGTTCCACTTGTTCAGAAAGATTTTGAATATTGATGGGTGAAACCCATTTACCAAATGATGAAAGTAGTGTATTCTTGTCCATACGGTTGATCCTTTACGTTTGGATTTGGACAGGAACCACCTGACCTCTCCATTGTAAAGGATTTTTTATTGCCTAAACTGATAAATATTGAATATTGTCAGTATTTTGAATTGCTGTTTTTAATTGGTACAACGCTAGTGAGGAACAATGTAAAATAATACACTACGTAGTGACATATTCAATCCTGGCTGAAACATCACAGACATGTTTCTTAGCTCATTCGTCGCAAGGGACATTAACTCACCATTTCTCGCTGAACTATAAAATGCTTGACTTTGATTAAGCAAGCCTTGGTAAATTTCATTTCGGATGTCTTTTTCTACCTTGAGACGCAGTTGTAAGTTCACGAACGATGACAACCATTGAAATATGCCAGCACCGACAAGAAATATTGAAAAAACTGCTATATGATCCATTAGTTCTTCCGAGTATGCTTGATTTGTTAAACTATCAAACACTTTTCCTAAATAAATGGTGGAAAGACTAGCCAAGACAATTGAACATATTGATGTCACAATGAAAAATGAAAAGAGAAATGGATAACGGATCATATGTCTAATTAGCCATCGGATCGCAGGATCCCCATGTGTTTTCGTTAGTTCAGAACCCATTATTACCCCCTATAATTATGGAATAAGTACACTCAAAAAGGAGAGAAGTCAGCTCATGCGGACTTATTTTATGAATATTCAATAATATTTAATCAATAACGAAATATGAGCTTTTTCAAAATAACTTTACTGCATATCCATGGGAAATGGGACTTTTAAAGATGAATCAGTGAGAAGACTAATGCATTTGCAGCATCTCTTTAATATCTTATTATCCCCAATCATTGTTATAGGTCTCATTTTACCGCGATTGCTCGGTAGACTGAATGGCTTGTTTTAAGTTGGAGTAAAAAGCGCTTTTCGATAAATGTTCGTCTTGGAATGTCTGTCGATATTGCTCAACATTTGTGACTAACTCTATTTGATCTTTAGAAATCTCAAAAATATTGGGTTGGATTCCATCATAATAATGTGGTGGACCTTGCGCAGCGGCAAATAGAAAAAACAAATACGTTTTTCCTTTTTCTAACGTCGACTTTAAAGGAGCTTTTTGATTCTCATAACTTCCCCCTTGTACGGATACAAAA
Source organism: Litoribacterium kuwaitense (assembly GCF_011058155.1). Classification (NCBI taxonomy): domain Bacteria; kingdom Bacillati; phylum Bacillota; class Bacilli; order Caryophanales; family Bacillaceae; genus Litoribacterium; species Litoribacterium kuwaitense. The sequence continues at coordinate 1,729 of NZ_JAALFC010000071.1, forward strand.
ACCTCCTCTTGTGTCACGTCCCCTTTTAAAACATTTGTTACATTGACTTGATACTCAGTTCCAACTGTAACGGTCCCGTCTTCTTTTTCAGGATGATTGGGATTTCGGTTTAAATTTACACCTTCCCCCTCACCCATCACTATCCCTTCGATAATCACCGGCGAAATCGCTAGACGTTAAATGTTTGCTGCAACAGATTCTACAGATTGTGTTTGTGGACCGAGGTCTTTGACAACGAGAAACGCGCCATAACTAAGTAATGTAACTACAACCAAAATAGCCACAATTTTATAAATCCGCGTTCTAGTTTCAAACAAACTGGTTAACCCCCTTTCGTTTCAAATTGCAAAAGCAGCACTTTTACTTCAACTTTGCACAAAGTGATATGTCACCAAACATTTTTTGAGGCCTTGTCGATTTAAATGTAGTCAGTGATAGATCGGGAAGCAACCGATAAAATCGTTGGAAATTTAATCTATGGACGTAGCACAACCGTTTCATTCCTAACTTACGTGACCTTCTTTTTTAATGATTTTGGATAAGTGGTTACACGAATCCAATAAAATAAATCACGTTACATCGCGGGTGAGATTTGCGTTAATTAAAAAACATGCTTGCTGTAGGGTAGCGGGGCAAACCTCTTCATGTTGGTATTTAAGAGACGTAAAGCTATTTTTAATGTACATAAAGTTACCTTTGGCGTTTTTATACCCATTCTCTCTTTAACAATGAATAACAATAATGATCATAATAAAGCCCTCTGAAGAGATGCTTCTCTCTGAATATCCCTTCATTCATGAATCCTAATTTCTCTAGAAGTTTTGCAGATTTTTCATTTTCCAAGGCAACAAAGGCTTGAATTCGGTTCAAGTTCATATGATTAAATCCGCCTTCAATCGCACATTCCAATGTCTCCGTCATATAGCCATGTCCCCAGTATTCGTGCCATAAATCATACCCGATTTCTGCGATATGATTATAGCGATCCCACGAATCAAACCCACAGGTTCCCAATAAGGCTCGATCTACTTTTCTCTCAATCCCCCATCTATTGCGTAAATTTTCTTCAGGATTGGAATACCATTCAATGAAGCCTTGTGCATCCTCCATATCTGTGTAGATTTCTTCATCATATAAGTACTTGCACACTTCTTTATCACTGAATAATTTGAAAATAAATAGCGAATCTTCAAAATTCAACTCTCTCAACCGCAATCTTTTCGTCTCTAGCTGTGGAAAATTCCTCTTATTGCTCATCGAATTCTCGCTCCTTAATTTAACACGTCAAACGCCTAAAAATGGAGTGCTAAACATTGCTCTCTATGATTTCGCTAAATCTTGAAATTGTCTAACACCAAGTAGATCCACAGGCTAAACGGTCCATCGTCCTAGTCAAACTTTCATTGCAGGCCTTTCTTATGTTGTATTAAAACTCAAATTCAAACGACATTAATTGATGCGAATATTCGAATCCTAATTTTTCCGCCACTCTTTTGGATGGCTCATTCGATTCATCTGTTGTCCAATACACACTACCCCCCCTTTTCAAACATTCCTTTATGTATTGTTGTCCCAATATCGTTGCCAAACCATGATTTCGTACTTTTTCATCAAAAGTTGCTATATAAATTTCATGACGGTCTCCATTCACACAACATGAGTAACACGCACTGATCAGCTTATCATTTTTTAAGATAGCATATCCTAATCCAAATCGAGTGAAAGATTCTGCCGAAGACCAATATTCGGTTAACTCTTCTCTTAAATCCTCGTTAGCATTAATTAATTCCGTAGTGATTTTTACTATGGACAACTCTTTATCAAGTACATCCTGAGGCTGTTGCAACACTTTATTAAACCGAATAGTATTCAATTCAAAATAGACACGATTACCCACATAATACCTACGCCGATCTACCACATCTTTCAATGTTTTCTCCCATTTTTTATTAAATATTGTGCCATAAAACCATGTCCCTCCACATAATTCCAAACTTTCTTGCTTTAATTGTGTGGAAATGAAATCACCTAGGTGGCTGTTAAACGATTCGTTATCTGGATCACCAAGCAGATCGTATTCCAAGCCTACCGCATAGACGATCGCCGTCCGAGGCTCCTCGATCCGATCAACATAGACGACCCCTCGATTCATGCCGTTAATCACCGCATTTAGTACATTCTCATTTTTTTCTTGCGGACTAACTAACAGGTTTTTGATTTTGTCATACTGTTCTTTTGCAAGTTTAACAATCATCTTATACTTCTCCTACCCTTTAATAATCGAAAAAGCCGAAACCGCTTTCTCTTCCTACTCTCACAGAATAGACCTTTTTTGTAATAGAAAAGAATAGCTGTACTTTGAATCCTGATTACTGTCATATTCATACTTTCATCAACAACTGTATTATGTCCTTTCAAGCGGACGTTTCTATGAACACTCTCTTTTGAGCGCAAAAAATCGTTGTTCTCGTCTAGTTTTTCTATCATTCCAAGCGTCCGTACGTAGAGTTAACTTAAATCAATATTCTGAAACAATCATTTTCTACGACGAACAAAGCGCGTTAGAAGAATCTTTTTCTATTTTCTTAACGAAGTATCGATGCTATTATATTAACATAAAGGAGTGTGAATTTTATGGATGATGCACAAAAAGCAATCCTTGAAGCCATTCACGAGATGCATAAAGATCTAAACAAAGTGAAATCAGACGTGCAAAACCTTGAGATGAGTGTAAAAGGGTATAGAAGCGATATCAAAAGTTTAGAGCAAAAAATGGATGAAGGTTTCCGATCTTTAAAGACAAAGCAACTGCACACTGATGAAGACGTCGTCATTATTAAAAAAGCGATCGCGTCAGAGTATATAAAAGAACGCGAGAGTTAAATACTTCATAACAGTCAGTGAGAGGTCCAGCCTTCTTTTTCAGGATGATTAGGATTCCGGTTTAAATTTACTCCTTCCCCCTCATCCATTACTGTCCCTTCGATGATCACTGGAGAAATCGATAGACGTTAATCCAGCATATCTCCTCCCCAAACTAAGTTTTCTTAGGACATCAGAGATTGATATATTTCTCCGATAACCCCTTCCATTTGATGAACACCTAATTCTGCATTTGTCATGATGACTGCACCTTTTTCTAAATATGGAAACGCCACCGCCATACATTGAAATCCTATTCCCCAACCGAGTGATGTCATTTCAAGTTGTTTTGCAGACCCTTCTAGAAACACACCTAATCCTGTCCAATTTTTACCTCTTTGTGAGGTGATCATTTCTTTAGCTAAACTTGTTGAAATACCGATATTACTTTTTCCTTTAACAACATTTATTAATTCAAGGACTAATCTGGCTAGATCTAAAGAGGTTGTCCATAGTCCTGAAGAAGCTGGATAGGGATATATAGGATATTTTCCATCCACCAATTTCCCGTTCTTGTCATGACCACAAGCAGAAACTTTTTTATCCAGTTCAAGCATTGTTGTGTTTAGTTTACTATGACTCATATTTAATGGTTCAAAAATGAGTTCGTGCATCACCCGATGAAACGGCTTTTCAGTTACATCTTCTATGAGTTGCTGGATCAAACAAAAACCTGCGTCAGAATAGTGAAACTCACCTTCTGGTTCATATCTTACTTCGATCGAATGTTCCGAATAAAAAGTTTTTCCTGCTAATAATTCGACCATTGAAGGGATCCTTGTAACGAAATTAAGCTCAACAAAACTATTTTCTGGATCAATAATTCCAGATTGATGACTAAGCAAATTTCGCAACGTAACTCTTTTACTCTTAGTTAAATCATTTTCAGGTACCTTCCACGACATAAGCCTTGTGTTTACATCCTCATCTAATTCAAGAAGTCCTTGCTCCGTTAGTTTCATGACAAGCATTGCTGTTAAAAATTTGCTAATTGAACACGCGCTAAACATAGAATCTTTGTTTACCTTCTTATTGCTTCCTACCTCAAGCAAGCCGTAATTTTCCGTGCAACTAATTTGACCATGTTCAATTAATGGAATGCTTAAATCTGGCACATTGTCATGCTTCATTCTTTCTTCAATAGTTATATTTTTTAATTTTATAGTAATCCCCCCTTGTACAAGAGCATTATATCATTTATGGCATTACGAAGCGAATGTATGTTCCTATTTGCACTCCGTTTATGTTTATGAAAGAGCACAAATAGGGACAGAGTTGTTACACAACATTACCGTAATTCAAAATACACATACCCCTATATGTACAAAAGCGGTTTTCTTTAGTATAATTAAAGTATGTTAAAAGTTTCACAAGATAAATGATTTTATCGTCAAAATCCCTCTCATAAACCATTACAAAGGAGACAAAACAATGGGTAAAAAAATCGTTGTCATTGGCGGCGTTGCTGGCGGAGCTTCCGCAGCAGCAAGGGCAAGAAGAATTGATGAGCATGCGGACATTGTCATGTTTGAAAAAGGACCACATGTCTCTTTTTCAAACTGTGCATTACCCTTTCATTTGAGTGGTATCGTAGAAAATAGCGACGACCTTGTGCTGATGAGCCCACAGCAATTTAAAAAGCAATATAACATCGAAGCCCGTGTCAATAGTGAAGTCATTGCGATCAATCGAGACCGAAAGACCGTCACCATAAAAGACCACGCGGCTGATCAAACGTATGAAGAGGCTTATGATCAGCTCGTATTATCCCCAGGCGCAAATCCTGTGATTCCACGAGTCGAAGGCGTTGATCGTCCAAATGTATTTACCTTACGTAATGTCGTCGACATCGCGAAAATTGATGCATTTGTCAAACGAGATGAAGTTAAAAATGTAGCCGTCATCGGTGGTGGATTTATCGGCATCGAAGTGGCAGAAAACCTTCGGATGGCGGGTTTAAATGTCTCTTTAGTTGAATTTAGCAATCAGATCATGGCACCCTTTGACTATGATATGGCGCAAATCCTGCATAAAGAAATGCATGATCAAGGCGTCAACCTCATCTTAAGTGACGGCTTAGCTAAAGTGGATGAAGGATACATCCAATTACAGTCTGGTCGCCGCGTTGAAGCTGAAGCTGTTGTATTAGCGATTGGCGTAAAACCAGAAACAACATTAGCTACGCAAGCTGGTCTTGACCTTGGGGAAACAGGCGGGATTAAAGTAGATCATAATTACCTTACTTCCGATTCACATATCTATGCCGTTGGTGACGCAATCGAGGTATATCACCGCTTAACACATCAACCAACCAGACTTGCACTTGCTGGACCTGCACAACGTCAAGCTAGAGCTGCCGCAAACCATATGTACCAAATCCCGCATCGCCATACAGGTGTCATCGGTTCATCTTGTATTCATGTGTTCAACCTTAACGCGGCGTCTACAGGCTTGAATGAAAAAGATGCCAAAAAAGCTGGCATTCAATATGACTTTGTTTATGTCCTTCCAAATGACAAAGTTGGGTTAATGCCTGAAAGCAATCCATTGCACTTTAAATTAATTTATGAATACCCTACTGGGAAAATCTTAGGTGCACAAGCCATCGGCAAAGGCAATGTCGACAAGCGTGTTGATATTATTGCAACGATGATTACAATGGGTGGTACTTTGGAAGACTTAAAAGAACTAGAATTATGTTATTCACCAATGTTTGGTACAGCAAAAGACGTCGTTAACCTTGCTGCATCGGTCTCCTTAAACATTTTAAATGGCGCATTTAAGCAGGTGCCTGTGACTAAAGTTCGTGAGTTGGTTGAAAACAATGCATTTATTATGGATGCCCGTGAAAAACATGAATATGAAGCAGGACATTTAACGAATGCAGTCAATATTCCATTAAGTGAATTCCGAGAGAGACTGGATGAAATCCCTCATGATCAGCCTGTATACGTCCACTGTCGTTCTGCACAACGCAGTTACAACGCGGTGATGGCATTACAACACTTAGGCTATACAAATGTATACAATATTTCCGGATCATATTTAGGCATTTGCTTATATGAATACTTCAATGATCAAATCACAGGTAGAGACAGAATTGTAACAGCATACAATTTTAAATAATTAAGTCGAGGATAGTCGAGGACGAATATTGATTAGACACTTAGTGTAAGGATTCATGATTAGCTGGGGAGCTTTTACGCTTCCCGGCATTAAGTTTCTTCCGGAATTGATCGGGGCTTTCATCGTAGGTACAAAGATTCCTGTAATTCTGCCGATAGCAGAAGTATGAAGGTGCGTAAAACGAGGTCGAAAGTTGCCAATCCTCAGCAATAGGCGCACTTTACGGACCCATTTTTGGTTCGAAGCTTTGGACAGACTATATGATACAAAGGAACTTAAGACCATGAACTGAGCAGGAGGAGGTGATTTCCCCACCTCCCGTCCTACTTGATCAAATACTAAAAGTTAAATTAACCCAACAGACATCTAGCAGCACTTGGTTCAAAGAATTTTCGAATACCTACGGATGCCACGGTAGTATGCCATAATACACATTCTATAATTTTTTATCACAACATGCATCCCAATCTCCGAACGCTTTCCAACAGTTATCATGCTCTACGCAACATTCATCAGTATCGTTAATAGGCTCTCCGCCTCCATGATCCATGTTGTAACCACATTCAGCACCACAATGTTGGTAGCCACCTGGCAAGCAAAATTCCCAGAAATTGTAGGGTTCAATACGCGAAGTAAAGTCTCCTGCCTCGTAATTTGGATTGTTCGGTAGCTCTTCTTTGTCATCAAAGAATGAGAGTTCATTTAGGACCTGTCTGAAAACTAAAGAATAATGTGGTACGATTGGTGAAAAATGAATGGAGCGACGAGCATGACGCAAAGACGGTACGAAATAAACGATGA
>NZ_JAALFC010000072.1 GCF_011058155.1 Litoribacterium kuwaitense
GCAATTGCATGTACTGCTCAATGTAGCGGGCATCTTGAACAAACGGCCCATATCCTGTTCTGATAAATTTCGCAAGCGCTTGAACCATTGGCAGCCCGTCAGGATGATCGGTCATCGTTTCTGTATACGTCGGATAGCCGTCTTCCATCGTATAGCTTTCGCCCTCAACGCCAAAGTTAAAGAGCATATGCCCTTCCTCGCTATAATTGTAATCAAGCCATTCAATCGTTTCTGCAATATGTTGATTGGAGGTTGTGATGGCTGCACCTAAACCGTGAAATGCGGGCTCCTTATGTGCAAAATCGGGGAGCTCTCCCTTTTCTAACGACGGATACCGTACAGGTGCTAAATGAAAGTTTGGGTCGTCTTTCATCAACGTCATATAATTCCCTATGCCTGAACCACCATACGATATCAGTGAACCGAGCTGATTTCCAGTCACCTTCGCATCACGTAGCTTTGCATCCGTAGCCACATAGTCCGGATCAATCAATCCTTCCTCGTACCATTGATTCATCAATGTTAAAAACGCTTTGAAGGCTGGCTCGATTGGCCCAAAATGCACCTTGCCACCATCCTGATAAAATCCCGGGGACACGCCAAATGCCCCGACGAACGCATTGGATGATAAGTCCGGCAAGAGCGGAATTTCGTCTGCCTCTCCATTGCCATTAGGATCTTCATTTTTAAAGGCTGTCAACACTTCATACCACTCATCGATTGTCTCTGGTCGCTCCAGCCCTAAGTTATCCAACCAGTCTTTACGAATGACCGGCCCGAAAAATGTAAGGAGCTTTTCATCACCACGCAAAAATGGAAAGTGATAAATGCCTCCATCATCCGTCGAAATCTGTTTTCGCCATTCTGGATTCTCGTCTAACAATGCAGACAAGTTTGGCGCATGTTCCTCTAAATAATCATTTAAACGGACGAGCTTATTTTCATTGGCATACTTTGTGATGCCACCTGGCACGCCATTCCACATCCATTCAATGACATCAGGCAGTTCACCAGAAGCCATCATTAAGTTGAACTGCTGATTGACGTCACCTCCAACGGGTGGATGTTGAAAGTCAACTTTAACACCTGTCCGTTTCTCCATCTCTTTATACACAGCAACGTCATTCAAACTTGTTAAACTGGCTGCAACAGACGCAGCGTTGAGTTGGCCAAAATAAGTAATTTCAAGCGCATACTCAGCATCTTCCACCCCTTCTGCCTCACCTGTCGCCTCATCACTTTGGCATCCAGCTAAAACAATCAACGCGAATACAAGGCAGCTTGTCAACCATTTCATCGCTTTTTTACCCACATGCTTCCCCCCTTTTTGATCAATACCTTTTTCAGATATGATGTATTGCTATTAAGTTCTGACGTTTTATAGCACAAACACTTTTAAAAATATCCTTTCTAAATGAGGAATCTTTGATTAAAACGATAAGAAAATACCCTTTCACTCGATTAAAAAGACTAACGGAAGACTGAATTATTTTCAGGGAAATATTTTTGGCAGCAAAAAAAGCCCCCTGCAATAGTCATCAGGGCGCTTTTCTTGGTTATGCTTATCACTCAAACCCCTCCACCACAATCTTCCCAATGGTCTTGCCTTCTTCAAGCAGCGCATGCGTGTGGCGCAATTGCTCAGCATTGATCGGTGAAAGGTGTTTGTTTAGCGTCGTCTGTACTTTGCCTTCATCAATGAGGTCGGCGACATGATTTAATAGCCGGTGCTGTTCAATCATATCGTCGGTTTGATACATGGCACGTGTAAACATAAATTCCCAAGTGAATGTGGCACTTTTATTTTTAAGAGGGGCAAGGTCGAGCGGCTCACTCGTTTCTACAATAGAACAAATCATCCCTTGCGGCGCAATGGCATCCACCATGTTTTCCCAATGCTTTTCAGTCGTGTGAAGACAGAGAATGTAATCAACATTTGTATATCCAAGCGCTTTTAGCTGAGGTACAAAAGCTTCGTAATGATTGATGATCTCGTCAGCGCCGCGTTCTTTTGCCCAGTCGGCCGATTCTTGTCTTGATGCTGTGCCGATAACAGTCAGGCCGGCTTCTTTGGCGAGTTGCGTGGCAATTGATCCGACGCCTCCAGCTGCACCGATAATGAGCAATGTTTTATCTTGATTAACCGCAGCATCTTGACTGATGTGCATTCGATCAAACAATGCTTCATACGCCGTAATCGTCGTCAAAGGCATGGCGGCCGCCGCAGCAAAGCTTAACGTTTTCGGCTTTTGACCGACGATGCGCTCATCAATGAGATGAAATTCACTGTTCCCACCTTGGCGCGTAATATCTCCAGCGTAATACACTTCGTCTCCTGGCTTAAATAATGTGCAGTCCGCACCGACTTCTTCAACGACCCCGGCCACATCCCAACCTAAGATCTTTGGCGCCTCTTCAGTTTTGTCTTTTGGAGAACGCACTTTAAAATCGACAGGATTTACCCCAACCGCTTTAACGCGCACGAGCAAGTCTCGCCCTGTCGCACTTGGCTTCTCAACCTCTACGTCCAAAAGGCTTTCTTCATCCTCAATCGGCAAATAGCGAAATAATCCGACGGCTTTCATCAACGTCATCGTGTGCCTCATCCTTTCTATCATTGTAAGTGTGTTATCATAATCGATATAAGATTTACATGTAAGTACGCACTTTTTTGTTCTATAGTATCAAATTGTATACCGAGGAGGACACAAATGGAAAGCCCTGAAAAATACAGCGCTTGCCCTAACCCTTATGGTTGCTCTGTCGAAGCGACATTAGCCGTCATCGGTGGCAAGTGGAAAGGCGTCATCCTTTATCACCTGTTGTCCGGTACAAAACGATTCAATGAATTGCGCCGGCGTATGCCCGATATGACCCAGCGCATGTTAACGCTACAACTGCGCGAATTAGAAAAAGACGGCATCGTACACCGCGAAGTGTATAAGGAAGTCCCACCTAAAGTTGAGTATTCACTCACGGATTTTGGCTATACATTGGAACAAATCATTGTCCTCATGCGGGATTGGGGTGACACGTATATCCAAGAAATCGCTCAGAAAAAAACCGGGCAATGAAAAACGGCTCCTGTACAGATCGTTTTTGTACTAGAGCCGTCAATTTGCATCTAACTTGGCATAATCGTCCTTCGTTCATTTGTTCTCTTAAAAAGTGGACAAACGCTTCATTTCTGCTAACAATCGTTTCGTCTGTTCCTCATTAGCACCATATTGACCGATATGCATATTTACTTCCTACCTACCGTATCGATACCTTCCGTTGCCTATTACGAACTTTTTCTACCGGCTCCACCGTCGCTTCTCTTCCCTCTACAGTGCGAATACGTGTCAGCAGCCGTTCCTTCATATCCTCAGCAACGTGCTGATACGAGTCAAATTGAATGAGATTGGTCAGCTCGTATGGATCAGCATGGAGGTCGTATAAAAACTCTTCTTTATACGTGTAAGCGAAGGAGTGATCCCCTTGATCACCATCTGCTGCAGTGACGCCGTACTTGTAACGTTTTGTACGAATGGCGCGGCCGACTTGAGATTCACTTATTTGTACAAAGACATCGTCCTGCCAAACTTCGTTTTCCCCTCTCGTTAACGGAAGAACAGAGGCGCCTTGCATCTCCTCTGGCACAGGTATGCCGGCACCATCGAGCAACGTCGGCGGTAAGTCGACTAAGCTCACGAGTTCATCGATATGTCCACCCCCATCAAACCCTGGTCCGGTAAGCGCCGTCGGTACGCGAATTGAGCTTTCATGACAGGAGCGTTTGTATTCGCTATTCCGTGTCTTAAAGTGACAAGCATGATCGGATGTAAAGAGAACGATCGTATCTTCTGAAAGCTGTAAGCTCTTCAAGGCATCGAAGAGACGGCCGAGCGCTTCGTCAATCTTCTTCACCATGCCAAAATAACCACCAAGATGCTGGTGCGACGTTCCACCCAATGCTGCTAAATCTGGGGGCATCCATTGGCCGGTGTATCTTTCTTCATACCCATCTGGCGCAGGATAATTGTCTAAATGATTTTGATGATGCGGCTCTAAGAAGGATAAAAATAAGAAAAATGGATTGTCCTTTCGCTCATCAATATAGCGAATGGCCGCATCCGTCATTGCATCAACACGGTATCCTGGAAGCTTCACTTCCTCACAATCGTTATTATAAAGGACGGTGTCATACGCATCTGAGCACATCTCAAGCGCATTTGCCCCGAGCCAGTCGTCGTAGCCTCCACGCTCCTCAGCGGGAACCGGGTCTTCTGACGCCAAATGCCATTTTCCAATATAGCCGGTTTGATACCCTTCATCTTTAAAGTAGTGTGCAAGGGTTCTTTGATCCTGTGATAATGGGATTCCGTTTACGTAACAGCCGGTTTCAGTCGCATAAAGACCTGTTTGTAGCGACGACCGGGCGGGCCCACACACTGGTTGACATGTGAAGGAGCGGCTCAGATGCGTTCCTGTTTTTGCCATTTGATCAAAATGAGGCGTGAGTCCGAGTGGGTTTCCATGGACGCCGGTCGTATCCCAACGCTGCTGATCGGTGAAAAAAACGATGACGTTCGGTTGTTTATTTTTCGACATTGAATCACCTCTAAGTCGTTATTTTATCGAGTTACAGGAAACGCTTTCAAATAATTACTGCTCTTCGCTGCTCAAATGACAGAAAGAGCTTTTTTGGCTATTGCCAACCGAAATTCATCTCCCCCTTACCGCTGGGCTGCGCCCCTCACGCCCTTGAGGAGGGAGACTTCTTTCGGAACTTAGTTAAAACTTCCTCCTCACCTATCGTTTTTCCTGCTAATCTGCCAAAATACGACACGATCTGCACCCGCATCGTCATAATCGGTCTGCACGGCGATGCCTTCATCGTTTTTAACCCCAGGAAGAATCGAAAAGCCGAGCGCCTCATGAAACGCAATTGACGTTCGATTGACCGGTGATGTGATGCACTTCACCGTCACCACAGGCTTGTCCTGAAGGACGGTCCTAAAGAAATGCTCATATAACTGTTTTCCGAGGCCACGACCGCGTTGTGACGGATCAACCCGACAAAATGAATATACGCTTCATTTGCTTTTGACTGTGAAAAAAAGCCGATTAAAAAACCGATGGTCGCACCATCCTCCTCCATAATAAAACTCGTATTGGAGAAATGCTGAAAAAAGAGGCGTGGCACAAGGTGTGACAAATCGCGCCCGCCCCACCACGTCTGAATTGCATGCCATACTGGCAGAGCATCATCTTCACGTAAATGCCTCATTTCCATCAATATACCCTCCTCATTGATGGCTTGCTGCTAAAACCCAGGCGGCTGAAAAGTGAAGCCGTTCTTCTGACGTACATTGATTTTATATACCGCCATAGATCACTTAAGACCTGCGATCTGATCTAAGGCAAAGGCAGTAATCATGATACGAATATTCAAATCGTCTATTGGATAAAGCCATATGCTAAGGGTAACATGAATGGCATTTATCAACATCTTCAGCCTGGCTTGAAAACGCTTGGCAGCCTAGACGCGCGAGACGGCGAGATGTCAACAAGCTGAAGCCGCCAGCACAAATGCTGACGGCTCTCATGTCTAACCCCTATTTATCCTTGGATCAGTAAATCGATCTAAGCGATCAATGCTGTAACTAGAAAACTCTGAAACGACCGCCCCCTCAGGCCCTCCTTGAAACCAATGCTTTGTGTCAGGTGGGATCGTGAACTGATCGCCTCTTTCGAGAATAACTTGATGCCAAACTGTATAGTAGGCAAAATCTTCAGCAGGCGGCTGTACTTCTGGGGCTGGTGTTGGTTCTCCTTCAATAAAGAGAAATACTTTCCCCCAGCGACAGAAAAACGTTTCCTTCTTGCCTGGATTTCCATGATCAATCGGAGGATGACGGTGCTCAGGGCACGTCTGATACGGATACAACACAAGCTCCTTTGCACAATACCGTTCGCAGTTATGATAGACGTGTAATTGCAAACCTGTTTTATGCAATTGTCCGAGCCCAAAATCTGTGATCTCAACCTTTTTAATATCTTCCTCTTTGAGATGGATGCCCCTGGCTTTTAAAAAGGCCGCCATCCGAAGCTGCTCGGCCGTTGCGTGTTCAAGCATGCTGCAACACTCCTTGGTATAGCGAAGCTTTTCCAGATGCTTTGAACAGCCTCATTTTTGAAGCAATTAAGTCATCCGCTGCCACCATGCAATCCGGGAAAATCTCAGTTGGTTCAAACGCCCGTTCCTTGTCATTAAGCACTGCACGTAATGTCTGAAAGAATGCTTTTTTCATTTCACTAGAAATGTTAATTTTGCTGATGCCATAATCGATCGAAGCGACAACTTCTTCATCTTTATTGTCGGAGCCGCCATGGAGCACTAAAGGTATTTTGACGTTCCCATAAATCTCATGGAGTAAATCGAGCTTTAATTCTGGTTTTTTATTGGGCGGGTACATACCGTGAGCTGTCCCGATAGCGACCGCTAACGAATGTACGCCCGTACGTTCTGTAAAATCCTTCGCCATGACTGGATCCGTATACAGAATTTCCTCTTCACCGCCCTCCATACTACCTTCAGCTTGGCCAACAGTCCCAAGCTCTGCTTCTACAGAAATACCCAAGGGCTTCACCATTTCTACCGCTGATGCCGTCAAAGACACATTTTGCTCATAAGGAAGCATCGACCCGTCAATCATGACCGAAGTAAATCCTGCCCGGATCGCTCGCTGAATATCTTCAAGACTTCCACCGTGATCCATATGCAATACAACGGGTACACGTGCACGTATCGCTGCATCCCGGCAGTAGGCAATAAACGATTCCGATAAAAATGCCAGTTCATTTGGGTGAATCGCCAATATGACCGGTGACTCTTCTCGTTCTGCCGTCCGAATAATCGATTGTAAGAATTCTCCGTTCCCGACATTGAAAGCACCAATGGCAAATTGTTCCTTATAAGCTACTTCTAATGCTGTTTTCATCGTTACTAACATTTTGTGCTAGCTCCTTTCATATAAGAGCGGGGCACCGAGCAGCACCCCTGCTGTAAATGTATCGCCAAGGCCAATTGTTCGTTTTGGAACAATCTGAAAGGCCGGGGCGACAGTAATATTTTGCTGAGTGATCAATTCATTTCTTAACCGCACACCAAAGTCATTCTCACGATATTGATTCGCGATATCTTCAATTTCCTCCCGACTTGCAAATGAACCCTTCACAGCACGGGCCGCGGCAAAGCCATTTCCTTGCCTAAGTGCAAACGCCCATTCTTCATCTGAATCGCTCGTGACGATGACTGCAAAGCGGCTCGTGTGCACCAATAATCTCTGCACACCAAACTGCTCAGGTAAGCTCGGCAAATATTTTGCCCACTGCTGAACAGACCAGTTTGCAGTTTGCTGCTGTATTAAACGACCAAGCTCCTCTTCATTCATCCCGACCACATCAACTTCTGAGCCGAGAGTCTGTAAAATATCGAGATTCACTGACACTTGGAGAACATCGGCAAGCTCCAAATAAATCGCCGTGCCAAGCTGTTGAAGCCGTTTGAAAAAGGGAATTGAGCTAGTCATCATGTGCTTTCGCATTAGCGCATCGTCAATCGATGTATAACCAGAAGCTAACAGCCAGGGCGGTCTTTCTTGCAGCAGCCGTCGTTGAAATGGTTCATGAATCAATGGTATAGAAAACTCATCCAGCCCTCGTAAGATGACACGATTGCTTTGTTGTACCACGCCACGTTCTAAACGTTCTCCTGCCTGATATTCAAAAATGACGTGTACAGGAGGCTCGCCACAGTCACCTTCACCGTCGAAGTGCTTCTGCGGCAATAAGTCGCTCCCGCGCCACCGTGGCAAATGAACGATGGCATCATAGCCAGCGGCGCTTGCTGCGCAGCCTGCTTGTAGGCCAGTACCACCGACTTGACGGACGCCTGTAAAATGATGGACAAATGCTTCCAAGATCGCTGGATCGGTTACAATATATTCACCACCATCCACATCACCTAAATGCCAGGTTAAAACGGACCAGAGCTGTTCCCAAGTCGCCACTGTTTTTGGGGGTGGGGATGTAACAACGGTGAATTGTTTACTCCGCTCCTCAACAAACGACAGAATCGCCTGCGTCATGTGCACGACATGATCGATATTCGCGGTAAATCCCGCTGCCAGCTGTCTCATCCTTTCACCGCCCCACCCATAATGCCTCTTGTCAAACGTTTT
>NZ_JAALFC010000073.1 GCF_011058155.1 Litoribacterium kuwaitense
ACGGGCTGCCAATGGTTCAAGCGCTTGCGAAATTTATCAGAACAGGATATGGGCCGTTTGTTCAAGATGCCCGCTACATTGAGCAGTACATGCAATTGCAGAGCAACAGGAAGCGATCGTCATTTGGGGGGAAGGAAAAAAACGACAAAAACATGCCGCACATTGCACCAACGGTAGAAGAAAGTGGTGAGCTATCGTCAATTCTAAATGATGTAAACACGTATAGAGAGACGATGGTTAATAAATTCATTATGGGTGAAGAACCACTTGACGATTTTGGTGCGTATGTTGAGACATTAAAAGGAATGGGCATCGAACGTGCCATTGAAATTAATCAGGATGCGCTTGATCGTTATCATGAGCGCTAATGGTGAAAAACGTGTTAAGCGGAAAGCGTCGTACTGTGCTATTTGTACACGCATCGTATTGACTGCCTGGCGTGCCTCTTTCTTTGGTCCAGAAAAAACGTTCGCGTCCCCTCAAAAAAGGGTGTCCGCGAACGTTTTTTGATTTTAAAACAAAGCAGCGAGTGTCTTCACTTTTCCCATCAGTCTTGACTTGCTGAGTTTTTCAGAGAAACGGCAACTCATCCGTAAGCTAACCGCCGAGCTTTTTTCTATTCGGTTACCCGACGCGTCTTGATGAACTAAATGCCGAAGATTTGATCAGCATGCAAATTTCTGTAGAACCACGGTTTTCTTTTTTGTACGGATTGTCTGCCCGAGCGGTCAAACCGGTTGACCGGATGGCGGTCGATTTATTTTCGCTTGTGTGAGAGATTGTTTGGGAAGATGAATCCAAAAACATTTTTCAATTGGTCCCTTCCGCTAAAACCGGAAGCCCTTAAAGAACTAGCTTTTTTCAAAGTAAGGATCATTGATTAAATTGAGTAGAGGGAAAGTTACTTAACTTTTCCCTCTACTCAATTGGCACTAAAGAAATGGCTGATTTTTTTCCATAAAGTTTCCATTGAGGATAAGGGGGATCACTTTGTGAACAAGCAAAGGGTATGTTGACGAATTCACTCGACACCTCTCAGGATATGATTGTATTTGATGTGTTGCACAGCGCAACATAATAAACCGATGTTCATCAACGATTGTTATGAATTTTTTTAATTTTTTCAATAAAATATTTACATATCGTTAACAGTACCTTTATACTACCTTTATTAAACCGGTTTAAAATGTGTTTTGAAAGTCTTAGTTAAACCGGTTTAATCGTTGACATGAAAGGGGGGGAAGGATGGCTACAATTACTGAAGTGGCTAAGCTGGCTGGCGTGTCAAAAGGAACCGTTTCGAATGTCTTTAGTGGAAAGCGACCGATCAGCCAGCAAGTGAAGACACGCGTGCTCGAAGCAGCGGCAACGTTAAATTATAAGCCGAATTATTGGGCGCGAACGTTGGCGATTAAGAAAACAAAAATGATTGGTCTTAACTTTTTAAGCGACGAGCATCAATTTAGTCAGTTTCATCTGTCTTTGATCAATGGCGTCTTATCCGAGTGTTATAAAAGTGGCTACCGGCTGTTAATTAATGCACTATCAAATGAATATCAAACGGATATTGAACATTTGGCTCGTGACCCGATTGACGGTGAAATCTTGTTAGATCCGTCGCTTGACGATCAAAGAATTGAGGAGCGTTTGCGGGAGAACCTTCCTGTGATCGTTATCGGCAATCCGCCTTCTGGATTAAGTGAGTCTCTGTCTTATGTAGATAACGACAATGTTGAGGCAGCCCGCAAGCTAACATCTCATTTGTTAAAGCTCGGGCATGAACATATTTCGTTTATTAACGCACCGTCGCAACGAACCGTAAGTGTCGATCGGCGGACAGGCTATGAAAAAGCGTTTGTGGAAGCAGGAATGACTTATCGTGATGAATGGGTCATCTCCATCCCCCCAGAGGAATCTTCTGCTGAGTTTGGTTACACGACGGCAACGCGCTTGCTGAAAAAAGAAAAATGTGGGGCGATGATTACAGATAATGAACGCTGTGCAATGGGGGTTTATCACGCTGCAAAAGAGATGGGCATACGAATCCCTGAAGATTTGTCGGTTGCGTCTTTTAGTGAAGAATCGTTCGTCTCAAGGTTTTCTCCTCCACTCACCAGTGTCCAGCTCAATGGCGGTCATCTCGGGCAAGCGGCAGCTCGACAGCTACTTGCTGAATTGAAAATGGAGGAAGCCGAAAGTACACGTTCTGCTGGAAGAATCATTGTGCCAACGGATTTTATACAAGGTGCGTCAAGTGCGCCAATAAAAATAAACATAAGGTAGGTATCTAACAGTGAAAAAGTACCTGTTGATGTTTGCATGTAGTCTCATGGTGTTCCTCGCTGCTTGTTCTTCAGGCTCAAACTCTACAGACTCGAATGCATCAAGCAATACTGGTGATTCATCTAGTGAAGAGCCAAAGCAAACGCTAAAAATCCTTACGGCTGTGGCTGGTGGAAAAAATGCGGAAGAGCACGAATTGTTTGTCCAGGAGATTGAAAAAGCATTAGATATGGACGTGGAGATGGTAAAGCCTCCGTCCGACTACGATCAAAAACTACTTGCTTCATTTGCGTCGGGTGAGGTTTATGATGTTGTGTACTTAACAAAGGATTTGATGGATGTCCTCGTGTCTCAAGAAGCACTTATGCCTTTGACAGATCAAATCGCTGCATCTGACGTTCTTTCTGATTCAGCGGTTATTCCTGACGAAGAGTGGGACATGATCGCGTATGAAAATGATGAACTATACGGTGTATTTAATAAATCAGAAGGTAGCACAATGCCAATCGTCCGACAGGATTGGCTTGACGAGTTAGGTCTTGAGGAGCCAACGACATTAGATGAATTTTATGACGTGTTTAAAGCATTCGGCGAGCAAGACCCTGATGGTAACGGCAAGGACGATACTTACGGTTTGACGACCGCAGGCCTATACGACATCCAGCCATTTATGAGTGCCGCTGGCGTCAAATATAAGTATGTCATTGATGAAAACGGCAACCGGACCATCCCTTATGCAAGCGAGGATGCGGTGCCTG
This sequence comes from Litoribacterium kuwaitense, assembly GCF_011058155.1. Lineage (NCBI taxonomy): Bacteria > Bacillati > Bacillota > Bacilli > Caryophanales > Bacillaceae > Litoribacterium > Litoribacterium kuwaitense. The sequence continues at coordinate 3,042 of NZ_JAALFC010000073.1, forward strand.
TGTATGAGTGGTTCAATCAATTGTACGATGAAGGATTGCTTGATCCGAACTTTGCTACAAATGATACAGCGCAAATGCGCGACCTCTTTTTAAGTGACCGCGTAGGTGTCGTTACTTACTGGGATGCGTGGGTTGGTCTCTTTAACAACCTTCGTCTAACTGAAGATCCAAATACGGCCTTTGAAGCAAAAGGAATTGCTGGTGCAGAAGGACCAAATGGCGTCATGTTGCGTCGTGGGGACCCAAGTCTATGGGCCATTCCTGCAAACAGCAGCAACCCAGAAGGCGCACTGGCATTCTTAGAATACTGGCATTCTGAAGAAGGAAACCTTTTAAGCACACTCGGCATTGAAGGACACGATTATGAAGTTGATGAAAATGGTGAAGTTGCTTTGACTCCCACAGGTGAAGAGCACGGTATGGATCATGGTGTAGTGATGCCGAATAATACGAATTTTGAAAACCCGGTCGGTTTCCTGCCAGGTTTTCCAGAAGCAAGAGAGGTATGGCAAGCGCATAATGCAACGCTCGAAACGTCTACGGAAGATTGGCCAGATGCGGAAAAGATTGTTGAGAATTATGCTTTTCAAGCAATGACAGGTGAATTACCAGCGGAAGAAGCTGTACAAAAAATGCAAGAAGAGCTAAAAGGAGCAGGTCTCATTGATTAAGTTTCCTGTGAAGAAAGGTGAGGCGGCAGTCGAGCCGTTTCACCTTTTTGACAAAAAAAGGGGGCGCTCGTCGTTGCTTAAAGCGGTAAAAAGGCATTATGTTCTATATTTGATGATGATCCCCATCCTCGGTTATTTTGCGATTTTCAGCTTTTACCCTCTCATTCGCGGCTTCGCGATGTCAATGACTGAGTTTAAATTGATGGGCGGCGGCGATTTTATCTGGTTTGAGAATTATCTCGCTGTTTGGAAAGATCCTGTTTTTGTCAATGCCATGCTGAACACGGCGATTATTGGAACCGGAATTTTAATCGGTGGTTTTGTTGCACCACTGATTTTAGCGATCAGTCTCAATGAAGTTGCTAGCGCCTGGATGAAAAAGTCGATTCAAACGATCGTGTATTTACCGCATTTATTCTCGTGGGTCGTTGTCGGTGGTATTTGGATTTATATGCTTTCTCCAGATGGTGGGACGGTGAATGGGTTACTCAATCTATTTGGTATCGATTCGGTTCCATTTTTGACCGAGACAACACTTGCGAAGCCAATCATGGTTTTAACAGCGATATGGAAGGACATGGGGTTCATCTGTATTATCTTTTTAGCCGCGATCGTCGGTATTTCGCCAACGCTTTACGAAGCGGCCAAAATGGACGGGGCGACACGGCTACAACAAATATTTTATATTACGTTGCCCCAGTTGGCACCTACGATGAAGGTCGTTTTTTTGCTAAATATGATGGGGTTCTTAAAAATTTTCGACCAAATTTTCGTGATGACAAATCCTGCGATTGCCCGGCACGTGGACGTCATTATGATGTATACGTATGAAAAAGGCATTTTGCAATTTCAAATGGGTATTGCAACGGCAGCAGCCTTTACCGTTATATTTGTGACACTTATTCTCGTCATGATTTTTAGGAAAGTCGTTCGATACGATGTGGGGTGAAAACAATATGGTTGGAAAATGGAAAGAACAGACTGGACGCTGGCTTAACATTGCCATCTTGCTTGCCGTCGCCTTAACAATGATCATTCCGATCTGGAGCACCTTTGTCATTTCCATCTCTTCAGGGATTAGCTCTATGCAGAGGGGTTTAAATTTATGGCCAACCGCATTTAGTCTTGAAGGCTATGCGACGATTTGGAGTCAAATGGACTTATGGCGTCCGTTTTTAAATAATGTGTACGTTACCGTAGTAGGGACGTTTTTCCACGTGTTTTTAGCGTCAATGGCAGGGTTTGTTCTAGTGCAGCGTGATCTACCAGGAAAAAAATGGATGATGAGTCTAATATTGCTGACGATGGTTATCCCTTCAGAGGCGATTATGATTCCGCTTTATATTGTGAATAAAGATTTAGGGCTTTTAAATACATTAACGTCATTAATTCTTTCTGGCTTAATTTCTGGATTTAGTATTTTACTGATGCGGAATTTCTTTTTCTCTGTATCTTATGAAATTGCTGAATCAGCCCGGATGGATGGCGCGGGGGACTGGACGATCTTCACAAAGCTGTACCTTCCTTTAGCAAAGCCGGGAATAGCGACGGTCATGTTGTTTGAATTTGTCAGTCGTTGGAATCAATTCACACCCGCACTGTTGTATTTGACCGACCAAAACAAATTTACACTACAGCTCGCTTTACAGTCGATGGTGATTGCATCAGACGCGACGTCGAGCGGCACTTTTTTTACTCCTAATGTTCGGATGGCCGGCATTATGATTGCGCTTATACCGTTACTCATCATATACCCATTCGTACAAAAATATTTTGTGAAAGGTATCATGGTTGGGGCGACAAAGGAATAGGAGGCGTACATTTGGAAAGTTATATTGATAAAGAGACAATCAGTTACGTAATTCAGGCAGAGGAAGAGAAATCATATGTGAAACTCCCCATGTATATTGACGAAGGTACCGAACATATTCAAGTGTCCTACCAATTTAGCGGAAAAGATAACGGTGCCGTTGTCGACCTTGGAATCGCAGACCCTTATCAATTTCGAGGATGGAGTGGTGGTGCGCGTTCGGAGTTTTTCATCACCGAGAAGGACGCGACACCGGGATACCAACGAGGACGTCTCCATTGTGGCACGTGGCACATCATTCTCGGGGCGTATCGCATACCCGAGGCAGGCTGCCACGTAGAGGTGACGGTGAAAAAGACTGTAGCGGAGGAACGGATGTGGCTCAAAGGCGATTTGCATATGCATACCGAGCATTCGGACGGAAGTTACACGCTTGAAGAAACATTTCAAAGTGTAAAAGAAAAGGGATTCGATTATCTTGCGACGACGGATCACAATGTAGCTACACAAAATCGCCACGGTTTTTCAGAAAGTGACTTGCTGATCATTCCTGGGATGGAATGGTCAACCTATAAAGGCCACGCGAATATTTTAGGAGGTTTTAACCCGAGGGAGTCTTTTCAAGTAGAGACAAATGAAGAGGTGTCAGAGCTTACACATGCTGTCGTTTCCCGCGGTGATCTGTGGATCGTGAATCATCCGTTTGATGACGGCTGTCCATGGGAATGGGACTGGCCAGAGCAAATGAAAGCTGTAGAAGTATGGAACGGACCATGGCGCACGATCAATCAAAAAGCGATCAACTGGTGGCATGAGCAACTGACGAAAGGTTATCGTCTTCCGGCAGTTGGTGGCAGTGATACCCATCGCCCAGACCCATATGTTACACATGGAACACCGACAACCTGGGTGCACGCAAAAGGGCGGACGGTAGAGAGCACTCTTGAAGCCATTCGAAATGGAAGGACAGTGATCAGCAGTTCAGCAGACGGTCCACGTATCGAGGTGTGTAGTGGTACAGCTTTTATTGGTGATGAAGTAGCCGCTGCAGACGTTCAACTTGACATGATCGTCTATGAAGGAAAGGTCGGGCAGGAAGTCAGACTTTATACAGAACGTGGTCTCGCTGCGACCCACACTTTGACAACCGCTGAGCCGACTTGGGTGCAGCGAAGCGATGCCAGCGCCACACGCTTCTATCGTGCTGAGCTATGGAGCGAAGATGGAAAGCAGCTACTATCGTTGTGTAACCCTCTTTATATTAAAGAATAAGGTTTGGTTTTTAGTGAAGCGCGAAATTGGATCCTCTCAAGTTCGCGCTTGTTTGACGTGAATGACTCACCGTGTCGTCTACATTTTGGTTGTTTGATGCTTATAAAGTGGCGAACTGTTCGCGCAGTTTATAGTTCCACAGCGCTTTCTCTAGTGAGCTCTCACCAATAACGACGAGTCTATATGGAATAAACATTGTTGTGAGTTTGGGAAACGCGACTTCTTTTTTTAGGATAAGCGACCTAGCAGGTTGTACGGGCGAATGTCCCAAGTTTCATAATGAACCACATGTTCTGCTCTCATACAATCAATGGTGCGTGACTTCGTATGAGGGCGAGTGATATATTGATCGATGTTGTCTTCAGTGAGTTTATTGAACTACCCCCACTTAACACTCTTACGAGCTGTTTAAAGTGGGAGATTCCTAAGAACACGAGCGTAACCGCCAGTTATTGATGAGGCTATCCCCGTAGTTCCTACGGTTAGAAGCCTT
>NZ_JAALFC010000074.1 GCF_011058155.1 Litoribacterium kuwaitense
TATCCGAAAGTATACTTCTCCGGCAAGAGGATCAAAGAAGTGGGGCAAACTGTATAAAGAGCGAACCGCTGTCGAAAGGGTCAACGCATATCTAAAAGAATTCTTTGGACTCAATCATGTCCGTCATCGGACAGGTAAGAAGGCAAGGCTTCATTTCCAATTGGTGACGCTTGTTTATAATGCCTCCAGATTGGCCACAGATCGAATTAAAAAGATGAAAGCGGAACAAATGTCCAAGGCAGCGTGAATTAAAGCACGATATATTTAAAAAAAACATGTAAAACACCAAGGGACTACTCTACACTTTTTTAAAAAAGGGACTTATGAAATTAACTCATCCTATAAAAATAAACATATTCCTGGTAGAAATCCTTATTATCGATATTTTTTACAAGAGGAACTAAAATCGAAGTGAACCTTTTCATTGTTTTCTTGGGGTCTGCTACTATAGATATACCAATCCTTCCTCTGCCATGTTTATAAATTCTCACTAAAAACAATTAATCCTTCCTTAGTTTTAGTTCCCTTTGTCAAATAATAATGATAAAATGGAATCATAAATAAGAACATATGTTTGAAGGTTTTGACTTTTCGATATTAACATCACAATTATTATGATATTATAGGCGTATGTCCTTTTAAGGAGAGGTGAATTTATTAATATGGCAACAACAATTACTACAAAAAATAATAGAGGTTTATCAGGTACATTTGCTCTTAACAAAACCGAGCCTATACACAGATGGTATAAATATGACGAAGGTTATTCTAGTGAATTTATTGTAAATGAATTTGAAAAATTACCTATAGAAGCACAAACACTTTTTGAGCCATTTGGTGGATCAGGGACAACCCCATTAGTAGCATCACAATTTGGAATTCAATCATTCTTTAGCGAAATTAATCCATTTATGGCTTTTGTTACAGAAACAAAAATTAATTCAGTAAGAGCATCACATCAAAGAATTGATCAAGTTGTAGGAGTACTTTCAAGCTTAAAAGAAAATGTACTCGGTAATTTAGAATTTGAACCTCTTATTGGTGATTCTTATGATGGATTTGAAAAGTATTACCAACCTGAAGTTTTAGCAAAACTTATGGCCATTAAGAAACTTATATTAAGTCTAAATGAGCCTCTTTCAATAAATATTTCTAAAGTTGCACTTGCATCAATTGCCGTTAAGGTTTCTAACATGGTTAAACGTGGCGATTTAAGATATGCAAAAGAAAATGAGAAAAAACAAGAGGACTTTGATGTTTTGTTTCATTTCGTAAGTAAATTAGATGAAATTATATATGATATAGAAAACCATTCAGGATCGGTTCAATCGGATACTAGCTTTATTCACTCAGATGCTAGACAAGCCTTTTTACCGCATGAAGTAGATTGTGTGATAACTTCACCCCCGTATTTAAATGGAACAAATTATATAAGAAATACAAAGTTAGAGCTAAAGCTTTTAGACTTTGTAAAGACTGAAAAATGTTTACCTAACCTTCACTCAGGAGGAATAATGGCGGGAATTAACAGCGTTTCTAAACGTAGAAACATACCTAATATTTTAGATGAAGTAAAAGGATATGTAGAACAGTTAGAACCTGTTGCTTACGATAAAAGAATTCCCATTATGGTTGCTGGTTATTTTTATGATATGGACATTGTTTTTAACAAATTAAAACAAATAATGTGTAATGATGGGGTTTTTGTTTTAGATATCGGTGATTCTCAATTCGCTGGTGTTCACATCCCTACTGATACAATATTATCTCAACTTGCTATGAATCATGGCTTTAGACTATACGACGAAGAAATATTACGTACTAGGAGATCTAAAAATCAGATGATACTATCTCAAAAAGTTCTGCGCTATCAGTTAAGAAAGTGAGGCACCCTTATATGGTAAACGTAATAACAAAACAGGAGACACCTTCTGAAGTAGATAAGTTTAAAAATAAAGCTGAAAAGTTCATGGCAAAATTGCCATACAGAGAAAAGCCATATAGTGGCCGTAACTGGGGGCATTCATGGCACTCATTATGTTCATATCATGGAAAATTAAAACCTGCTATAGCACACTTTCTAATTAAAGAGTTTACCGAAGAAGGTCAAACAATTCTTGATCCAATGAGCGGTGTAGGTACAATACCATTTGAGGCGTGTTTACAAGGTAGAATAGGGATTGGAAATGATTTAAGTGAAATGGCGTATGCTGTAACTAGAGCAAAATTAGAGATTACAAATAAAGAGAAGGTTGAAAGAATATTAACAGAACTTGAAGACTATATTGGCAAGAACACGGTAGAATACCCTGCTGATGATATTCCTTATTCCGATTTTGGTTTAAATGGAAAAGTACCTGAATACTTTGACCCCAAAACATATTCAGAGATTATAGCTGCTCGAAAGTTTTTTATAGAGAGAGAAATAACATCTCCAGAAGAAGCATTTATCTTCTCATGCTTTTTACATGTTCTACACGGAAATAGACCATATGCTCTATCTAGAAATTCTCATCCCCTTACACCATATGCACCTACAGGGGAGTCTATATATAAAAAAGTGATTACTCACATTAAAAATAAAATTGAGCTTTCCTATAAGAAAGGCGAATGGGATAATTTTGCGGAAGGACAAACAATCTTCGGGGATTTATTTGACCTCCCAGAAAAGGTGAATAACGTAGATGCTATCATCACCTCACCTCCCTTTTTCGATTCAATTCGGTTTTATAGTAGTAATTGGTTAAGACTATGGCTTTCTGGTTGGGAACCCGAAGACTACAAAAATGCAGAAATGCGATTCTTAGAGGGGAAACAAAAAAGGGATATAAATATTTATATCGAATTCTTTAAGATCTGTAGTAACCTACTAAAAGATAACGGAAAAGTCATTCTTCATCTAGGTAAATCAAAGAAATGTGATATGGCAACAGAGCTTGCTAAGCTTGCTACTAAGTACTTTCAAGTTGTCTATGTTGGAGATGAGGATGTGGAGAGCCTAGAAAAGCACGGGATATCGGACAAAGGGTCTACCACTGCACATCAATTTTTATTTTTAATCAAAAATTAAGTCATCAGTATATAAAAAGCACTGCGTCAAATATTAAAATTGCAGTGCTTTTTATAGAGGCATTTTAATTTAAATCTCATTCTATTTATGATTTATCTTGCAGCATCAGCACGTTCTATAATTGCTTTAGAAATATTAGCGCCAGAGAAAAAATCGAAACCTTCATGTTCAATAATGCGATTTCTCAGTCCAATAACCTTATCCTCATAATGGGCAAACTTTTCTATCAGCTTTTCAACTTCATTAGCCTGCTTTAATTTTTTTATAGCAGCTGGATTAAAAAACGGGTCCCCCTTCAGAACATCGTAATTTATTCCTGTAAGTCTATGCAATTCCTTCAATTGATCATCATCATAAAATTCAGATGGCCATTTATCGCTTTTTTCTCCATTACATTCTCTACAAAGAAGCGTTGCATTATCTGTTGTTAATGGCCACAGGTACTTAATGGGTAAAGTATGATCTAAAGGCTTTTCAATTGATGATGTCTCTCCCTTGAGGTCAACACCACAATTAAAGCATGAATGGCCAAATTTTGAATAAACCTTTACACTATCAATTTTATTGTTTCCACCAATATCTACATAGAGTTTTCTTTTTTGTGCAGATTCCCTATGTATGTTGATCTGGTAAACGCGTTCCATTCTTTATATTATTGTACTTATTTTTACAACTTTTACACTCACCCTGATGGCCAGACTTAAATTTTTCGACATTACTATGTGTAGAAAATTCTGTGACAGGTTTTAAGGTATTACATAATAGACAATATTTATATTCTATTGCCTCAGATATGTAAATATCGTGGAAAATTGTAAATTGACCGCTGTCTACAACTTCATCCCCAACCTTCATATCGTAGTCAAAAAAAGTTGTTTCTCCACCAAACTCAATTTTAAATTCACATTCCGGGCAAACGATACTATAGTCTTCTTCAATCTCATCTTTTCTTATAAAAATATAATGCTCACATTCATAATTCAAACACTGAAAGCCTATATAAAGCCTCTGACCATTGACATGGGTACCTTTTTTTCTTCAAGTTTACTGTATGCTTGTCTTCTTTCTGTTGCCACAACCAAAACCCTCGCCTTCCACTAATTTTTCAATTGTTCATTTGCTAGATCAATCCAAGTGGAAGATATAGTATTAGAATTCTTAAAGAAATCAAAATCTATCTCTCTTACTAATCTATTTCTTAGCTTTATGATTTCCCCTAGATATCTGCTATACTTTGCTAGTAATTCATCCACTAATTCTGGATCACTTAATCTCTCTAGTGCTGCAGGATTATATGTTGGTGCCCCATTTAAAAGTTCAAATGGATAACCGGTGAATACTGAAAGACGCTGAATTTCACTGGTACTATAAAACTCTGTTGGCCAACTTCCCGACTTTTCTCCATTGCATTTACGGCAAAGCAAAGTAGCGTTCTTAGTATTTAAAGGCCATAAAAAATAAACTGGAAGTGTATGATCTAAAGGTCTTTCAATAGAACTTTCAACATTAGAAAGATCTTTATTACATTTAAAGCATCGATAATTGTATTTTTCGTATATTTCTTTACTATTGATTTTTTCATGGCCTGACAAATCCATATACATTCTTCTCTTTTGAGCAGACTCTCTGTGCTGATCAGATATTCGTGTACCATTTTTTATACTGTTATAAATTTTCTTACATAACCGACATTCTCCCTGCCTTCCAGAGTTTCTTGAACGGTGGTTATCGAAATATGATAATGGCTTCATACTGTTACACACTATGCAATATTTAAATTCCTCTGCTTCATGAACATATTCTTCATGAAGCACTGTGAAATCTCCACTTTCTGCAATTATACTAGCACCACCATGCTCTACTTCCATATCGTACTTAAAAAAGGTTGTTTCACCGCCTGCATGCATTAAATAATCACATTTCTCACATATAATTTCAAAATCCCCATCTAATTGGTCTTCTCTAACAGTAATAAAGTGCTCACAATTAGGATTTAAACATTGAAACCCCTTAAATACTACATCTCCCATTCCTTTTACATGATCAGCCCTAATTTGGTCATGTTTTTTGACTTTACTATATGATTTTCTTCTAGCCATAAATTACCCTCCTCTCACCATAATATTATACATTCAAAATTATGGTAAAAACACCCTCTAATATGATTAGTAATCGCTAAATACATCACTTAATTATCAAATGAAATATAACTGTTCAATAAAAAGAACAGCTATTTTTTACATAGCTGCTTAAATATGAAAGGGTTATTATCAAATATAAAATAGCAAATCCTTTTAAATAAACGTATCTTCGTAAGTTTTGTTTAATAACCTAACATCTTATCATAAATCCAAAAAAATACATGTAAGGATCACGCAGAAAAATTCTTCTCCCGCCACCGGTACCCTTACAGAAGGCTTGACTTTTTTAGAGGGGGGGTTAGGCAAGTTCTCTTTGCAACATTTCTTTTAATGTGCTTTCAACTTCTGTTACGCTATTAATTCTCCCGAACTTTGATTCATATTTTTCAACCAAATCTGGCTCTAGCCTAATCGTAACAGCACGAAAGCTTTCCTTTCTCCGTTGTTCCATCGATCTTTCATCTTGTTCCTTCTTAGCTTTAAACGTTTTCTTAACCTTTGTCCAAACTAATGCTCGGACAAATTCCTCCAGCGTCATCTTTACCTTGCTAGCAGCTTGAACCAATGGTTCCTTTGCTTCTTTATTAAATTCAAGCGTCAGCCAATCCTGTGGGTCTTTCTCTGTTTGTGGTTGGATTAGTTCATCCACCTTATCAAACCCCTCTATTGCAGTCCGGGCAAAAGTTTTATACCCTTGGTTATTTATATGGCATGCAGAGATAACCGCATTATATTCCTGCTCCGTTATCCGCACCTTAACCGATCCATCATAAGGATTCACTTCCTGCTCCTCTTTCTTATGCCAAACCCAGCCACGCTTTTTTATTTCTTTGCTTTCGAGTTTCTCTTTTGTCATTTTCATTAATTTAAATACCTGAGTAAATTCATAAGTCCCTTTTTTAAAAAAGTGTAGAGTAGTCCCTTGGTGTTTTACATGTTTTTTTAAAATATATCGTGCTTTAATTCACGCTGCCTTGGACATTTGTTCCGCTTTCATCTTTTTAATTCGATCTGTGGCCATTCTGGAGGCATTATAAACAAGCGTCACCAACTGGAAATGAAGCCTTGCCTTCTTACCTGTCCGATGACGGACATGA
>NZ_JAALFC010000075.1 GCF_011058155.1 Litoribacterium kuwaitense
CGAAAGATAGGATCACGTTTTAACCGTTTGACGAGGTCTTTCATTGTCACGATACGCTCCACCACACGAGCGATCAGTGAATAGACCATGGCGCCATAATTCAGCTCTCTCGGGGCACCTACTTTTTTAGGTTTATCAAAGAGACTCCAAAAAGGCGTCAGGTCGATTGCCGAAAAACAGCTTCAAAATGGTGGGGGAGGTACTTCCTTTTTTGTCTCGGAAGCCTTGCGTGGCAAGACCTTAGAATTATGAAATTTGTTCACCTACTAACTCAATTAAATATTGTCTGAAGTTAAGTGAAAACGCTTAAATAAAAACTATATTTGTACAAAAATAATTATAAATATACAAAAAAATACATTAAAAATGTTTATAATTTAATTACGTCAAATAGTTTTTAGGAGAGCATTATGAATCGAAAAGAGATTATTCAACAATTAATACAAGAATTGACATTGGAAGAGAAAGCAGGATTATGCTCTGGATTGGATTTCTGGCATACAAAGCCCGTAGAACGTTTAGGAATTCCATCCGTGATGGTAACAGACGGGCCACATGGTTTACGAAAACAAAAGCAAGGTAATGATAACCTTGGGCTATTCGACAGTGTTCCAGCAACGTGTTTCCCTTCAGCTGCAGGATTAGCTGGCTCTTGGGACAGAGAACTAATTAACAAAGTAGGTATTGCTTTAGGGAAAGAATGTCAAGCAGAGGATGTTGCGGTACTTCTTGGACCAGGCGCAAACATAAAAAGATCCCCACTTTGTGGACGTAATTTCGAATATTTTTCTGAGGATCCATTTTTATCTTCTGAGCTTGCAGCTAGTCATATTAGCGGAGTACAAAGTCAGGGTGTTGGTACATCCTTAAAGCATTTCGCAGCGAATAATCAAGAACATCGCAGAATGTCCACGAATGCTGTAGTTGATGAACGAACACTAAGAGAGATTTATCTTGCTAGCTTTGAAGGGGCAGTTAAGAAATCACAACCATGGACAGTAATGTGCTCCTATAATCAAGTAAACGGAGAATTTGCTTCTGAAAACAAAACATTACTAACGGATATTCTAAAAGACCAATGGGGTCATGAAGGTTTTGTTGTTACTGATTGGGGAGCAATCAATGAAAGAGTGCAGGGCTTAGAAGCTGGTTTAGAACTCGAAATGCCTTCAAGTAATGGAGAAGGGGATAAAAAAATCGTTGAGGCAATAACAAACGGTAGTCTTTCCGAAGAAGTACTAGACTCTGCAGTTGAAAGATTACTAACAGTTATTTATATGGCAGTGGACCAGAAAAGGGAAAATGCTACATACGATCAGGAGGAACATCATGAGCTTGCTAGAAAAGTAGCTAGCGAGTGTATGGTTCTTCTAAAGAATCAAGATAATATCCTACCACTTAAGAAAGATGGAAAACTTGCGGTTGTAGGGGCATTTGCAAAACATTCAAGGTACCAAGGTGGAGGAAGTTCACATGTAGTTCCTACAAAGTTGGACAGTGTATTTGATGAAATGAAGAAACTTGCCGAAGAGGCAGAGGTAAATTATGCAGACGGATATAAACTTGATTCTGATGAAATAGACGAGGAACTCATATTTGAAGCGAAAGAGTTGGCAAGCCAATCAGATGTAACTGTAATATTCGCTGGCCTTCCAGATCGTTATGAATCAGAGGGTTATGATCGAACACATCTAAGAATTCCTACTAATCATCAACGTCTTATAGAAGCTGTAGCGACAGTACAGAAAAATGTGATTGTTGTTTTAAGTAATGGGGCACCAGTTGAGATGCCTTGGCTTGGAAAGGTGAAAGGGCTACTAGAAGGATATCTCGGAGGACAAGCATTTGGTGGAGCTGTTGCAGATGTATTATTTGGAGCAGTAAATCCATCAGGTAAGCTTGCAGAGACATTCCCAGAAAAGTTAAGTGATAATCCTTCATACTTAAACTTCCCTGGAGAAGGAGACACCGTTGAATACAAAGAGGGAATTTTTGTGGGTTATCGTTATTACGACACAAAAGAGGTTAAGCCATTATTTCCGTTCGGGTACGGGATTAGCTACACAACTTTTGAATACACGGGTATTACAGTAGATAAAAAGGAATTAATGGATAATGAATCAGTGGATGTTCATGTAACAGTGAAGAATACTGGAGATTTATTTGGTAAGGAAGTAATTCAGCTTTATGTAAGAGACCTGGAAAGCACGGTTTCTCGTCCTTTGAAGGAATTAAAAGCTTTTGAAAAGGTTGCCCTTCAACCAGGTGAAGAAACGACAGTTACCTTTACATTAGATAAGCGATCTTTTGCTTACTATAATGTTCAATTGCAGGAATGGCATGTTGAAACTGGAGAATTTAAGTTATTAGTAGGAAAATCTTCTGCTGACATCCTGCTTTCTGAAACAGTAAAGGTGGAGTCTACGATTTCTCTTCCAATTAGCTTCTCAAGAACATCTATAATTGGTGATATCATGGAACACCCTGCGGCCGGACCAATTTTACAAGAAACACTTGCAGAGGTGAACAAGAATAGTGAAATGATGGAGGCAATAGAGGGAGATCAATCCGAGATAATGATGGCAATGATGCGCTATATGCCTCTTCGTGCACTCGTATCTTTCAATGAATCTTTTACAGAGAAGATACTAGCAAATTTACTAGAAAAGTTAAACGAAGCAGTTTCACAAGTAATATCAAGTAAATAGTTCAGCAGATAGCTCCTAATCACTAATCACTAGTCCATTATTTGTGATTAGTGATTAGTGATTAGGATATTTTTTAAGGATTTAAAAGTCCTAAATTTAAGGTGTATTTAATTATGAATTTGATGATAGCCTTAATAAATGGACACGTTAAATTGGGAGGAAAGCATGTATAATGGGAACCAACAATTTAACGGGAGTTCCACCATGAGAAAATCATATGATCATGAATTTAAAATTCAAGCCGTTCAATGGTGAAACAGGATGGTAAGAAGATTGCAGAAGCTGCTCACTGAATCAAGTCTTTCAAGTGGATCGACCAGGGAAAGTTTGGGTTTCTGATATCACGTATATCTGGACAAGTGAAGGGTGGCTCTATTTAGCTTCTGTGATGGACCTTTATTCTCGCCGTGTCATCGGTTGGGACATAAGAGATCGTATGACAAAAGAACTCGTCATCACAGCTTTGAAAAGGGCTATGATCACACAGCCTCCTATGCGTGGCTTAATTCTCATTCCGATCAAGGAAGCCAATATGCCTCCAATGACTATCAAGCATTATTAAGAGAAAATGAAATCAAAACGAGTATGAGTCGAAAAGAAAACTGTTATGATAACGCTTGCATAGAATCCTTTCATAGCATCATTAAGAAAGAGCTTATCTTTCAAGAGCGTTTCAAAACTAGAGAAGAAGCAAAGCGAAATGTATTTAAATACCTGATCAGTTTCTATAACTATAAGAGAATTCACTCAAATAATAATTACATGTCCCCAATTGCTTATGAGAAGAAATACTTTGCGGACTTAAAAGGATCTGTAGCTATGTAAAAAAGATTTATAGTGTTCTCCTAATTCTATGTGTCTATTATATTGACAGAGGACCAATTCGTCAAAACTCTTTTAAAATAGTGAGAAAGCTAGGAGGGTTAAACATGGGTTTAATTAGATCAGAAGAGAACATAGAAATTGCCTCTAGTAGTGGGGAACCACAGGGAGCGAAAATTAGTTTCTCAGAGAAATTAGGATATGGAGTAGGTGATTTAGCAAGTAATCTTATATTTGCTGCAGTATCATCTTTCCTTGTATTCTATTATACAGATATTGCCGGGGCTTCTGCTGCTGCGGTTGGAACGATTATCCTTTTGTCAAGACTCTTAGATGGTTTTACGGACATTGGTATGGGGTTAATCGTTGATAAAACAAATTCTAAGCATGGTAAAGCACGACCATGGTTGTTATGGATGGCCCTCCCTTTTACCATATCTGCTATTATGTTATTTACGGTACCAGATTTTGGAACTGTGAGCATGTTGATTTATATTGCAATTACCTATAACGTGGTTCATATCATCTATACAGCAATTAATATTCCATATGGTGTTTTGAATGCACGAATGACACAAGACAGTTATCAGCGTGCTACGTTAAATATTTTTCGTATGTTTTCAGCAATTATTGCGACAATTATTATTATGTTCTTAACTATTCCTCTTACGGAATTCTTTGGGGGAGGTAAAACTGGTTGGATAGTAACCTTTACTATTTTCGGAGTAATTGCAGGTGTCTTGTTCGTTGTTACATTCCTTACAACAAAGGAACGTGTTTCAGCAGTTAATGTTGATCAATCAAAGGTACCATTAAAGAAAGGTATAAAAGCGTTATCCCAAAATAAGTACTGGGCACTTATGGTATTATTTTCATTAGTCACTTACACAGCCAATGGACTTAATGGTGGGCTTGGTGTGTACTATGCACAGTATATTTTGGGAAATCCAGCATTAGTTGGTCCGCTAGGCTTTGCAGGATTATTTCCTGTTATGATAGGGTTACTATTCGTGGCACCTATTATCAAGAAGTTTGGGAAACGTAATTCCATGATTATCGGATTATTTATTAGTTTAGTTGGAACCCTAATTATTCTTGTTGATCCTGCAAATATTACTTTAGTATTAGCTGGATCTGTCGTCCGTGGTATTGGGGGAATGCCTGTAGTAGCTTCGTTCTTCGCAATGTTAGCGGATACAATTGAGTACGGAGAGTGGAAATCGGGAGTTAGAACAGAAGGCTTAGTTTACAGTGCAGGAAGCTTTGGTACAAAAGTTGGTTCGGGGCTTGGGGCTGCTGCAATGGGTTGGTTACTTGGACTTGGGGGTTATGTTGGAGGAGTTGCTGAACAATCTGAATCAGCCATTTCCATGATTATATTTTTATTTATTTGGGCACCAGCAATCATTGCTGTTATTCAATGGTAATTTTAGCCTTCTATAAGCTAGATAAAATATACCCACAAATTTTAGTCGACCTACACAATAGAAAACAAGATTAATGAAAGACTTAAAAGCAGGGTCGTTCCCCCACTTCTCTATCATTTTACAAAGGTGAGGGAACGACCCTGTTACAACCGTCTTGGGTATCATTGAAAAACTATGTTTTCAAATTTTATAGGCTCTTGCCCAAAATCCGAAAGTATACTTCTCCGGCAAGAGGATCAAAGAAGTGGGGCAAACTGTATAAAGAGCGAACCGCTGTCGAAAGGGTCAACGCATATCTAAAAGAGTTCTTTGGGCTCAATCATGTCCGTCATCGGACAGGTAAGAAGGCAAGGCTTCA
>NZ_JAALFC010000076.1 GCF_011058155.1 Litoribacterium kuwaitense
CGTCTTTGCGATTAAGATTTCTTGTTCTTTGTTTGGGTAGATACGGAATTTGTATGCTTTGTTGACCAACATTGCTTTTCACCTCACTTTAGACCTTGATTACTGAATGATTATTACTATCTTAATTCCATCCAAATATCAGCCTTTCTTTTGTATAAGACTGATGATATCATAGCACAAAAAAGAAACAACTTTTAGGCTGACGCCTAACCGACATTCATCTCCCACTTACTCATTGGACAACGTCCTAACATTCCTTGAAGTGGGAGTCTTCTGTCAGAAAACGATAAAAATGAAGCCAGAGTGCTTACATACACTGGCTTCATTTTTCCATTAATTCTCTTTTTTAGGTGCTTCTGCTTCATCCTGAGGCTGTTGTTCAGGCTCTACAGGCGGCTCTTCATTTTGAAGAGGCTGCTCTTCTTTTCTTGCACCATGACGCTTTTCATGATGGGTTCTCTTCTTGTCTTGACGCCTGATTTCTCGCTCTCGGCGAATGCGGTCGCGATCCGCGTGGAGCGTTGGTCTCTCCTTATCTAATGCCTTAAAGAGCGACACGATCATCAAAATAATGATAAATGTAAACGGGAGCGCCCCGATAATGGATGCTGTCTGTAGTGCCGATAAACCTTCCTCAGAAGTCAATAGCACGGCTGCTGTACCAGAGATAATAATTCCCCAAGTAAACTTTACGATATTTGGAGGTGAAAGCATACCTCCTGTCGTCTGCATACCAAGCACGACAGTTGCCGAGTCGGCCGAAGTGACAAAGAACGACATGATCAGTAGCACAGCAATGAGCGACACGAAAAAGGCGAGTGGAAATTGTTCAAGCAAGGAAAAGAGAACAATTTCTTCTCCGCCAGATTGCATGTCGGCATACAAATCTGTTCCTTGGTTTTGGAAAAATAGTGTCGTCCCTCCGAAAACACTGAACCAAAAGGCACCAAATAATGAAGGAAGTGCAACGACACCGATAATGAATTCACGAATGGTACGTCCTCTAGAAACCCGGGCAATAAACGAACCGACGAACGGTGACCAAGAAATCCACCAAGCCCAGTAAAAGATTGTCCAATCCTGTACCCAAGTCGATTCTGGATTTGGATCATACACATCAAGCCTAAAGCTCATACCGAAAAAGTTTTGCGCATAAGAGCCAATTCCTTGCGTGAATACACCCATAATATAACTTGTTGGACCTAATAATAAAATAAATGCAACAAGAACTAGTGACACACGGACGTTCAGCAGGCTTAAGATACGTATTCCTTTATCAATACCGGTTAACGCCGATATAGAGAATAATATTGTGACGATGACGATAACAACAAATTGAAAAAGAGGGCCTGAAAAAGCTTCAAGACTAGGGAATAAATATTTTAAACCAGCTGTAATTTGGGCTGCACCTAATCCTAAAGACGTCGCCGTACCAAATAATGTCGCAAAAACAACGAGAACATTGATCCCGTTTCCTACCCAACCGTCAACTCGATCACCGATTAACGGTCTAAAAGTAGAGCTAAATATTGCCGGCTCATCTTTACGATATTGGAAATAGGCTAGTGTTAATGCAACAATCGAGTAAATGGCCCACGGATGAATTCCCCAGTGGAACATCGAGTACCGCATCGCATCTGCTGCTGCCTGTTGTGTCCCTGGCTCAGCAGTGGCCGGGACAAAATAATGGGAAAGTGGTTCGGCTGAACCCCAAAAGACGAGCCCGATCCCCATCCCAGCAGTAAATAAAAACGCAAACCACGTAACGTAATTGTATTTTGGCTTTTCATCCGGCTTACCAAGACGAATGCGCCCGTATGGACTAAAGACTAAGAAGATTGCCACTCCGACAAAAGCCGTCGCTGACAACAGATAAAACCAACCGAGTTCATTTGTAATGAATCCTTGTATTTGACTCATCACAGCTGACATGTGCGTGGAGGCAAAGAAGCCCCAGGCGATGAAGGCAAAAGCAATCACCGCCGAAATATAAAAGACACTCGTTGCTTTCTTCACTAGACTGCCACCTTTCCCTTATACACAGAACAAAATGTATCAGCGCGATACCTATGTTTGAAAAGATCTTTATCAATGTTCAGTGTAGATTATTTTGTTCTGAAGAATGTAACTTTATGTCATCTCTAAGCCTTTGAAGAAATTTTTCTAAATCGCTGATTGCAACTGAGTTCAAAAAACACTCTTAGACTGCATCGTTATCAGAAAAGCTTAATCCTCTTCCGGACGTTTTTGATCTGTTCGCTCTTCTGAAGTTACATACTCTTCCAGATCTTTTTCATCGTGCTGCCCTTTGCGACGCTTTGTTTTCTCAGCACGACGAATTTGTCGTTCTCTCCGAACTCGGTCACGATCTGCATGAAGCGCCTGTTTTTCTGTTGCTAAGCTTTTGAACAAAGCGATGATCATAAACACGATAATTAGTGTAAATGGTAGAGCCCCAATAATGACCGTCGTTTGCAGAGCGGCCAGTCCGCTTTCAGATGTAAGCAACACTGCTGCCGTTGCAGACATTACGATGCCCCAAACAAACTTTACTGTTTTGGGTGGCGTCAACATTCCCCCTGTCGTCTGCATGCCGAGCACGACTGTTGCTGAATCTGCAGAGGTAACAAAGAACGAGATAATTAACAACACCGCAACGAGCGAGATGAAAAATGAGAATGGAAATTGCTCTAACAAGGCAAACAGAGCGACCTCATCACCAAGACTTTGCACTTTAGCGAAAATATCTTGGCCTTGCTCTTGAAAATAAATCGTCGTTCCGCCAAAAACACTGAACCAAAAGGCACAAAAGATCGAAGGCAAGCCAACCACACCGATAATAAACTCACGGATGGTACGCCCTCTCGACACCCGAGCAATAAATGAGCCGACAAACGGCGCCCAGGAAACCCACCAAGCCCAGTAAAAAATCGTCCAATCTTGTACCCATGTTGAATCCGGATTGTACAAATCCATTCTAAAACTCATGCCTAAGAAATTTTGCGCGTATGAACCAATTCCTTGCGTAAATACACCCATAATATAGCTTGTCGGACCTAAAAACAGAACGAAAGCTAAAAGGATTAAAGACACGCGCACATTAAGCAGGCTTAAAATCCGTATTCCCTTGTCAATGCCACTAAGTGCTGATAAACAAAATAGAATCGTTACAATGAAGATGACCACTAGTTGAAACACTGGGCCTGAATAATGTTCGAGCACAGGGAATAAATATTTTAAACCAGCTGTAATTTGAGCTGCACCAAACCCTAATGATGTAGCTGTACCAAATAATGTCGCAAACACAACAAGAATATTGATTGTTTTTCCAACTGCACCATCTGCATGCTTGCCGATCAACGGTTTAAACGTTGAACTGAATTGTGCAGGTTCATCTTTACGGTATTGAAAATAAGCTTGGGCAAGTGCGACGACTGCATAAATCGCCCACGCATGAATCCCCCAATGAAAAATGGAATAACGAATGGCATCAGCAGCAGCTTGACGCGAACCTGGATCAGCTGTTGCGGGAGCAAAAAAATGTGAGAGTGGTTCTGCTGATCCGAAAAAGACGAGCCCGATGCCCATACCAGCGGTAAATAGAAACGCAAACCACGTAAGATAACCATACTTCGGCTTTTCATCTTGTTTTCCAAGCCGTATACGTCCGTAAGGGCTAAGCGCTAAGTAAACAGCAACAATCACAAATGCGGTGACTAAGAGGAGATAAAACCAACCTAACTGTGAAGTAATAAAACCTTGAATTTGATTCATCATCGAGGCCATTTGGTTTGATGCGAAAAAGCCCCAAATAATAAATGCACTTGCAATCAATACAGAAATATAAAATACACTTGTCGTTTTCTTCAACCGTTCTCCGCCTTCCCTGGCATTCCTTTATATTGACCATAATGTCAGGATTATTAGCCGTGTGTTTATTAATGAATAGGGTTTTAACATTTGTTATACATCCCCTACTTTCATTAATTTAAACCTACTTCTCCCTCTCTCCATGGTGATTTGCGCATGTGAGTTAAGGAGTCGCAAGCGGGATTCACGACAAGACCATAAATGATAACCAACCGTTACAATAGCTTCTTAAAAAACTTACTTTAGCTACTTATCATTCCAATATTAAAGCTAAAATAATCTTCCTGTTATTTAATTTCTTAAGTATTTGTTGTGAATCCAATGGATTTTCAGTTTGTGAAAAAGCACAAAGAAACTAAATTATACAATTAAAACGGAACGTACAATTAAAACCGAACGTTTAGGACATACGAATACTTCTTGCTCACGTGCAAGCTCATTTATTTCATATATGACCTCTTTCATTCTAGTTTTTCTGGAGAATCTGCGGTCATTGCAATGACTGAAACTAACAAAAATAGGAAATGAACTTGTCATTTCCTTTATTATTCAAGAAACAGCTTTCACGAAGTAACCACCGCGATTGCGTTTCTTCACATATAGAATTTCAAATGTGTCTAGATCTCAACAGTGACATACATGACTCTCCCAGAATGCAGATATAACCTGAATATACGGGACTTCGCGAAAACAGTCAAATCCAATCAAAGAGCACTAGACTTTAAATACAGCCAAGAACCCACGTCTGTTTCAGATATAACGCACATCCGCTTAAATACTCACGTGAACTACGCTTACTTAAACCTCTACGATTTTTAACGTCATAAGTCAGCGGCACTTTTAGTCTCTCTGACATCGATCTAAACAATCCTATCGGTCCAAGATGAATGTCTTCATTTAAGTAGCTCATGTATATGTTCTCTTCTAACAAACATCAATCTCCCCCTTCACTCGCGTGAAGAGGGAGACTGTTAGCATACTGCCAAAAGGTTTATTAAGCGAGTTAATTTCATAAGTCCCTTTTTTAAAAAAATGTAGAGTAGTCCCTTGGTGTTTTACATGTTTTTTTAAAATATATCGTGCTTTAATTCACGCTGCCTTGGACATTTGTTCCGATTTCATCTTTTTAATTCGATCTGTGGCCAATCTGGAGGCATTATAAACAAGCGTCACCAACTGGAAATGAAGCCTTGCCTTCTTACCTGTCCGATGACGGACATGATTGAGCCCAAAGAACTCTTTTAGATATGCGTTGACCCTTTCGACAGCGGTTCGCTCTTTATACAGTTTGCCCCACTTCTTTGATCCTCTTGCCGGAGAAGTATACTTTCGGATATCG
>NZ_JAALFC010000077.1 GCF_011058155.1 Litoribacterium kuwaitense
GCTGTTCTTTAAATGGCTGAAGCAACATGTAGAAATCAAACATTTTTATGGGATGAGTGAAACAGCGATACAAAATCAAATTTACCTCGCGCTCATTACATACTGTCTACATGTCCTCATCCAGTTGGAGACAAAAAGCAAGAAAACACTGCTTCGAATTAGCCGTTGGCTAAAAGCGGCCATCTGGAAACCAGCATACATTTGGCTCCGTCGTATTGAACAAAAAACAGCACTTAGCTAATGACCTGTCGTTGTCCCTTTTTTCTAACTGTATAATTTTACCAAATGGACAGTGCCACCTTTATTCGAGGCTTTGCCTTTTTGGCACTTTTCAGGAAGAAAGTGTTTACAGAATATTCAATAAGGCTTTATGCAACGCTAGTGATTGTTCCTATTTCATTTATTATTTCTCAATTTTCATGGAGCTTATGGATTAATCCTTTTATATTCTCAATGCTAACCATTTGGATGCTTTTTCGGTATTCAAGTCAGTTAAGTACCATTAACACTCATATTCGTCAGCAATTTGGCAAAGTCAATGCGGATTTAAATGAAGCGATTGACGGTATCGAAACAGTGAAGGCGAACACTTTAGAGTCACATGAAGAAAAAAGATTTTCTGATAACGTTCAGGAATATAAGCGCCTTTCTAAAAAAAGAGTATTCCTTGAAGCCGCCTACCTACCTATACTTGTCTACTATGTATTTCTCGGATTTGCGTTATTTCAATGCTTATTTTTATTTCAGTCTGGTTCGTTAACAATTGGAGAGACGATTGCT
Source organism: Litoribacterium kuwaitense (assembly GCF_011058155.1). Classification (NCBI taxonomy): domain Bacteria; kingdom Bacillati; phylum Bacillota; class Bacilli; order Caryophanales; family Bacillaceae; genus Litoribacterium; species Litoribacterium kuwaitense. Next base: position 781 of record NZ_JAALFC010000077.1, read on the forward strand.
TATTTGGGTTTATTAACTAGTATGCAAGTCCCGATAGCAAACTCTGAAATCACTTTTAGCTTTATAAGCAGCGGCGTTGTTTCTGCACGAAAGATCTTAAACACTTTATGGAACACGCATTCTCTTGCAATAAAAGAAAGTGGGTTGAGAAAAGAATTCGTTGGTAGAATTGAATTTCGTAATGTTAGCTTTGGCTATTCAAAAGAAAATCTAGTCTTGAAAAATATCAATTTTGTTGTGTATCCGAATGAAACGGTTGCTCTCGTTGGAACCACTGGTAGTGGCAAAAGTACACTAGTTAAATTAATTAACAGAATGTATGACCCATTAGAAGGCGAAATCCTCATCGATGAAGTCAATGCTAAAGAGTATGATATTGACTGTTTCCGTTCACAAATTGGAGTCATTGAGCAAGATATTTTTCTCTTCTCTTGGTCAGTACGGGAAAATGTTTTATTTGGAAAAAAAGCCAATAATTCCGCTGAAATAGATTTTATGAGAGCCTTGCATCAATCACAAGCACATCAATTTGTGCAAAAGCTTTCCGATCATGACAGCACGAAAATTGGCGAAAACGGTGTACAGCTTTCTGGAGGACAAAGACAGCGCTTAGCTATGGCAAGAGCGTTTATGTCATCCCCGAAGATTTTGATCATGGATGATGCAACGAGTGCGGTAGACAGTGAAACGGAACACCGTATCCAAAAAGGCATGACAAGCATGATGAAAGGCAGAACGACACTTCTAATTACGCATCGGTTGTCACAAATTCGCCAAGCTGATCGAATTATCGTGTTGGACAAAGGCGAAATTAAAGCAGAGGGAACACACGAACAATTAATGAAAAATTGCGAAGAATACAATATGCTCTTTTCTGAAAAGGAGCCTAAACCGTTGATAAATAAACATTTATAGAGGGAGGTGATTTATTATCAAGTGTACTCGTGCTCATTCTGAAAAAAAGCTATTTATTCGAATGTGGGGGTTAGTTAGATCTCAGTCTTCGAAAATTTTTGCATCCGGGGCGCTCGTTCTGTTTCATTCGATTCTTGGTACTGCCATACCAATTGTCATTAGTCAGTCTATCGATTTATTCGATACAAACATAGCCAGCACTATGATTTATGTACCTTTAATTTTTATCGTTTTACTGGGGGCTGTTACGTGGATTATCGGTTATTATCAAAAAAGTTAGGGAAGACCGCTGCTTTAGAAGTGGTTGTCAGTATCCAAGAAAGATGTTTTGCTTCAGTAATGAGAAAGCCAATATCATTTTTTCACCAGCACCAATCGGGGAAATTGGTAAGCCGTGTTACTGGTGACACCGAGGCCTTTGGTAACCTTATTCAATTGATCATGAGTTTTATCGGTGACATTTTACTCGTTTTTATGCTCTTGCTTGTCCTGTTTTTGATTCATCCCGCAATGGCTTTTATGGTCGTTATTTTTATTCCGTTAATCATGGGCAGTGCTCTCTTATTTCGTGCTATTGCAAGAAGAGCTAGTGCTCGATTATTCCATATGCAAGCAGAAGTGAATGCGCATCTTAAAGAATCAATCGCTGGCATTGCAATAACCAATCACTTTTGTAAAGAAGGCTACATGTCCCAACAATTTTCGCTAATGAATAAGAGCATGTATCGTGTCAATTTTGCACAAGGGAAAATTTATTCTTCCATATTACCTGTAATGGGAATCTTAACATCTTTAGGGGTAAGTGCAGTTGTGTACTTTGGAAGCTTTCAAGTGTTAGAAGCTCACTTAAGTTTTGGGGAAATGTACTTATTTGTTCAAGTGATTCAGATGATCTCTATGCCAGTATCATCATTATCAAGTTTTTATAGTCAGCTTCAGGAAGGAATTGCAGCTACTGAAAGAATTCTATTGCTGCTTGATGCGAAAGAAGAGGATATTCAAAACTCCTCTGCGCAACAATTGCCCTCTACTTCAGGCGACATTTGGCTCAACAATATCGATTTAAGCTATGTTTCAGGAAAACCTGCACTCAAAGGGATATCTCTTCATATTAAAAAAGGGGAAAATATTGCTCTTGTCGGACAAACTGGGTCAGGAAAGTCATCGATCGCACGATTAATTATGAGGTTTTTTGAACACCAAGCTGGGGATATCAAAGTAGGTCAACAAGAAATCCGAAAAATGGACCTTGTCAACTGGAGAAGGAAGATAGGTTATCTTCCCCAAACTCCTTTTTTACGCGCAGGAAGTGTCAAAGAGAATATTAAATACGGAAATCCAAAGGCTACAGATGAAGACATTAATCGAGCCGTTCAAGCGATTGGTAACGGAAGCTGGCTGTCAGCTTTACCCGATGGTCTTGAAACGAATGTAGGAGAACGGGGATCAAAGCTATCCATTGGTCAGCGGCAACTCGTTTCGTTAATTAGAATTCTTGTGAAAGATCCAGAAATATTTATCTTAGATGAAGCTACGGCGAGCATGGACCCTTTTACAGAAAAACAAATTCAGCAGGCCCTTCATTTACTTATGAAAAAACGCACTAGCATTGTGATCGCACATCGGCTATCCACAATCAAACAAGCCGATCGCATCGTCGTTCTTTCGGAAGGAGAAATTGTTGAGGAGGGGGATCATGCAACATTAATGAAAGAGAATACTTATTATAAAAGGCTATATGATAAATACTTCACTCATCAGTATACAGGTTAACGTAAAAAGCATCATAATTATGCGAGTACATCAATGTGTTATGTAAGTGAGGATTGTAAAATCACTATTTGTATTTAGCAAAAGAGCCTTAAATATTGGGAGAGAGGAAATACATGAATAAATACAAGAAGGAAGACCTTATTTGTTGAATAGACTTATTAAAGACAGGAGGCCTTCCCTCTGGATCAATTCACGTGAAATTGTCCAAGCTTTAGTAAAGAATAACAAGATGTTACTGAAACGTTTTTACCAAGTCAACACACTGCAAACTAACAGCTTTTAAAGAGTAATAGAAATACAATGTAACGGCTTTTATTCAGGCGATTTTTGCTGTTTTCTATCGTCCATTTGACCAAGTCTATATTCAACGAATTTGATTGAATCCTTTAACAAACAAATTAAGAAATACAGTAAGCGCAAAGAACCATTGCCTAACAAAGTATCATTGGGGACATTATATCGTCGCCCCATATGTTCAGGGTAGCAGTGTTTCCCCACAAACACTAGGTTCGTTTGGAATTCGTATATTAAAACAATCATAGAAAAAAAAGTCCGCAAAAATATGATTGGTGATCCCTGGAAATTAAGCTATTTATATTCATTGTAGAAAAATACTTATCAACCTAAATTTCAGGAGAAACTTAATTGTTTAAAGCTCTTTTCCTATATACTCAACTAAGTCCTTTAATCTATTGGAATAGCCCCATTCATTATCATACCATGCAACAACTTTAACTAAATGACCTTCAATGACCATAGTTGATAATGCATCAATCGTTGACGAAACCGGATTTCCATTATAATCGGATGATACAAGTGGTTCCTCGGAATAAGCCAGTATATTGTTTAATTCCCCATCAGCAGCTTCTTTTAGTGCTGAGTTCACCTCATTTACTGTTACTTCTTTTTCAAATTCGACCACTAAATCGACCAGGGAAACGTTTGGGGTTGGTACCCGAATAGCTAACCCATTTAATTTTCCTTTTAATTCTGGCAGGACGACTGAAACGGCCTTTGCTGCACCTGTTGTGGTCGGGATAATATTTTGCGCTGCAGCTCGTGCTCTCCTATAATCTTTATGTGGAAGGTCAAGTATTTGCTGTTCATTTGTATAGGAATGAACAGTTGTGATTAATCCTTTAGTTATCCCAAATGTATCATGCAGTACCTTAGCAAAAGGAGCTAAACAATTTGTAGTACAGGATGCGTTTGATATGATATGGTGTTCTGAGTCAATATAACGGCTTTCATTGACGCCCATCACGATGGTAATGTCTTCGTTTTTAGCAGGCGCAGATATAACGACTTTTTTTGCTCCAGATTTTAGATGTTTAGCAGCTTCATTCCCATCTGTAAACCTTCCCGTACTTTCAATGACTATATCAACTTGAAGTTCGTCCCAAGGTAGTTCAACAGGATCTTTTTCTGATAGAATGTGAATCTCTTTTCCGTCAACGATTAATGAATTTTCCGAAAAATATATTTCCTTGTCAAATATTCCGTGAACAGAATCATATTTTAATAAGTGAGCTAGCATCTGGGGTTCAGATAAATCGTTTATTGCAACAATGTTTAGATGTGGGTTGTTGTATTTGGCAACTAAAAAATGCGATATTCGGAAATTAAAAATGCTGCGCTTGCCAATGGATGCTCATTTTGATTCATTCATCATCAATGAGTCTTTG
>NZ_JAALFC010000078.1 GCF_011058155.1 Litoribacterium kuwaitense
GAGGTTGCATGGAGAAACTAATCATGCGAAAACCAAGCGAATCCTTCCATGCGTAAAATATCCAAGGTACGAAAGAAACTCCGAATCGTCGGACATCTAGGGCAGGAACTTCCCGAAGTAACGCTCATGGAGACGAAAGGTTGCTTTCATCGTGGAAGTGAGAAGCTCCCACTTCAAGCGAAGCTAAGTGGTGAGTAGTTCACTAGCGTCCATTGCTTTCTCCTCAACCATGATGATATTTATTCTAGCATACAATGTTTTTCAATTTTTTTACAGTTATTTTGGTGACTCGTATTTGACAACTTATTTCATCTACTATATATTTCAATAAACAAAGTATATAAGGTGTGATCCTTTTGAGCAAAACAGAGCATGTCCATACCATTATTGAAAATATGCTGGACATTCAAAAATATTCTCAGAAATTCGTGTCGATGATTATTGCGGAGGAACAACTCTCCCAACTTCAAGTGGTTTTGCTGTTCGAATTGAAAAAGCAAGGCAGCATGAAAGCCTCAGAAATTGCCGAGTTATTCCAAGTGACCCCTGGTGCAGTGACGTCGATGTGTGACAAACTGGAGCACCGATCGCTCATTCAACGTACGAGAGACGCCAAAGACAGGCGCATCGTCAAAATGATCCTTACAGATCAGGGAGAAAAAAAACTGCAAGCGCTATTCCACAAGTTTCCTGACGAAAAGGTGGAGAAAATGGTGGAGACGCTCGCCCAAGTGAAAAAGCTGATGGCAAACATGATTGAGTAACGGCCCGATAAAATGAAGAAAGGCCGTTTTTCATTGGTATATTATTTTAACAATCATATATTTTAGTAAGTATATTATAATTTATATAAAGTAAACAAAAGGAGTTTATTATGAAAGAGCCAACAAAAAAGCTGATTAAAGCAAGTGGTATTGTACATGGAAAGCGCATTGGTTACGTCGTCATTAAAGTGAACGGCACGGTCACTTTTCAAAAAGAATTAGCATCTGAGCATTTATCGATCTTTGGCATAGGAACATTTTTGTCAAAAGCATGTGTCGATCAACTCAATAATAAAGGCGTCGCCAAGTTTACTTCGCTACAATGCAATCATATTGTCAACACGGGGTCGCTCACACTGATCGAAGGCACAACGCGCATGGTTTTGAGCCGAGGTCAGCTCAACATTAGAAAGGAATTAACAGCAGACCAGGTTAAAGCTCGTGGCTTGATTCGTGCAAAATCAGTGGAAGCCGAGCAGGTTGAACTGCACATTTCCGGGCGTTGTGAGATTCACTCGCTCAAAGGGCAATCCATTCATGTCACACCTGATTTACTGACGTTATCTTTTACTAGACAACTGTTCTGTCAAAACATTTTCGGAGAGGATATACATCTCTACAGGACAAAGGCTGACTTCGTTCAAGGGTCAAACGTGCACATCGGCCCACATTGTCGGATCCAACAGCTTCACTTTACGATCGATTACACGATTCATCCAACGGCAACGGTTAAAACAATTTTGAAAATATAGGCGTTGTAGAAACGGTGAATATACTTAAAAGATGGCTATGCTTGGGCTGCCCATTACGGCAACACTCTATGTCGGATTGATGATGTGCACTGTTGTCGTTGCACTAGAGTGGTATTTTACGAACAGTTGGTGTAGAGATGATCCAGCATGAACTCTTTCCTAGTTCCCATGTCCCTCCCCTGTTCAGTTTACAAATCCAACTTCTTTTTGCAGCTCTTTTTTACGTGTCTTCTGTTTTCGTTAAAAAAATACTGATGTATTGCTGGTCGACCTTTAAAAACAAGCGCACATAAATATACCGAGCTATCACTTCACCCGTTTTCGTGTCAACGTTTTAGCATCCTGCCTCTGGTGAATCGGTTTCTTAGCGTAAAAATCCTTTTCTTTTTCACAATCCTTTAGTATTATATATCTAAATGATATATGAAGGAGCCTCTTTTGAAACCTTATAACCATACGACGTACGCACTACTCGGCATCTTAACGACAGACTATCGCACTGGCTATGAGATGAAGCAATTGATTGATCACAGCCTGAATCACTTTTGGAAAATTAGCTATGGGCAAATTTATCCGACGTTAAAAAAACTCGTTCAAGACGAATTAGCGACTGTAAAAACGACTACGCAGTCCGGCAAACCAGCCCGTAAAGAATATACGATTACAGACAAAGGGCGAAATGAACTCCTCGCTTGGCTGGAAGAACCTCTCGAGCACATTCCAGCGCACCGAAACGAGGTGCTTTTAAAACTATTTTTTAGCCGCCACCAACAGCCAGAGCAAACATTATCACTTTTAAACGACTATATGGACATACTGCAACGAAACTACGACACGTATGAAGGCATTGAGCAAATGATTACCCGTTGCAATGAAAGTCCAGATGTCACGTACTGGTTATATACATTGGATTATGGGAAACGCATTACAAAAGCTACCCTTGAATGGTGTCAAGTGACGATCGAGCACTTAAAGGAATCTACAGATAAATGCTGATCATATAGACGAAGAGGAAATGCTTGCATCCTCTCGTTTTTATGCAATATATATCAAAATGCTATATATCAAAAAGATAATTAGACGAGGAGGAACACGATTGGGCAAAAACATTTTCACAGGCGGCTTTACAACGGAAAACGAGCAAGATCTTGTCGTTTTTTTAATCGGGATGCGCATCAATCGACGTCGTGCCGTTCACAAATGGTGGCCTGTTTTTCAAGCAATGCCAGCCATGATTAAGGAACTACATCAAAACAAAGAAGAACTCGGCTTTTTATCAATGGAAAGCTATTTCGGCCTGCGGACGACGGTGATGATTCAATATTGGCGGTCGACCACCGAATTGATCGCGTATGCCAAAGGAGAGAAGCATTTAGCTGCGTGGAAGCACTTTAATCAAAAGATTGGAAATAATGATGCGGTCGGTATTTATCACGAAACCTTTGAAGTTGCGGCAGGCCGATATGAATCCGTGTATAGAAACATGCCGAAGTATGGTCTCGCTCAAGCGATCAACCATATTCCAATCACTAAAGAACGCACATCTGCTCATAAACGACTCTACTCCAAGCAACGATGACAAACATATTTACGAGATCGCTTATCACACTTGTATAAGTGTTTCCGACGTTGCTATTCATTTCATCAGGGAGGACATTTAACATGTTTACCATCTTCTTAATCATACACATCAGCACGGGATTTATTTGTTTAATCACCGGCGTCATCGCCATGACTTCACGCAAGACATTGGGAAAACACTCGTTATCGGGCGAGCTGTATCATTGGTCATACGTTTTTGTCTTTATCACAACGGTTGTCATGTCCATCATTCATTGGGAAGACAGTGCACACCTCTTTTATATCGGCGCTTTTTCTTATGCCCTTGCTTTCATCGGCTATGTAGCAGCTAAAGTCCGGAAAAAGTATTGGCTTCGGTCGCATATCGGGGGAATGCTCGGTTCTTATATCGGTGTCGTCACGGCAACAATTGTCGTAAACGTCCCGAAAATACCGGTGCTAAACGACCTGCCCCCATTATTGTTTTGGTTTTTACCAACGTTGATAGGCACACCCTTGATTTTTAACGTTGTCAAAAAGTATACACTTCAAATGAACTCATAAACTCCCTTTTCTCGAAGCTGTCTCACATGTTGTGAAACGGCTTTTTTTGATTGTGTGCGGCCATTCTTCACCTTTATCTTAAATGGCATTTCGATGATTTACATCATTTGATTTTTAGCAAACCGTCCAAAAAATTTTCACAACCCTCTTTAAGATCGGTTTAAATTTACCGATATGAATACTGTCTTCATCATAGCATTCAAATCCTATGTATTTGGTCCTAGGCATGCAGCGCTCAGATAGGTGATTTTTGGCTAGAACCTACATATTTTCATAAAAAACCCACATTTCGTTTAAAAATTCAAACGCATTTTACAGACATCTAGGAGGCCTATATGAAACGACAACCGAAAAGCACAGAGCAAAATTTCGTTCAGCGGATTTTTGGTAGCATTTCTACAAAATTATCTCTTATTCTCCTCATAGCGATTGTGTTCGTTTTTTCCGTGACAGGTTTCCTCATATATTCGTTTACACAGTCATTATTGGTTACAAAGATTGAGGAAAATTTAATGACTAAAAGTACTGCGATTTCCGATGAGGTAGACAGCATGTTTTCCGAAAAAGCCGCGATTGTCCGGCAAATAGCTGCGAATCAGCAGATGATAAACTTTTTAACTTCAACAACATCCGACGTTCAGTCCAATAGTGATTTTACAGAAATTATGCAGTCATTAGACAATGTAACGCAATCAGATGAAAACATTGGTTCGGCATGGGCTGCCAGTCACCAAGCGAGCTTCTTACTTGGTAGTGGCAATGCGATCCAGACGTCGGGATATGATATACAAAGTCGACCGTGGTATGAACCTGCGCTCGCAAATCAAGACGTCTTTTTCACAGAAGCGTATGAAGATGCCCTTTCCGGAAAATGGTGCTAAGTGCCGTTCAGTCTGTCGAGGTTGCTGGTAACACAGTAGGCTTTGTAGGGGTCGATGTGCTATTAGATAACCTACCACAGCTCATGGAAGCGCATCATCTTGGCAACGACGGATATGCCTTCTTACTTTCCAAGGACGGCACCTTTTTATATCACCCAGATAAAGAGATAGCGAACACCAACCTCACCGAACTTCCAGCTGAAGCAGGCAAACTCGGCGAAAAAATGATCAATGGAGAGTCTGGATTGCAACTCCTTCCAGTCAATGAACGAAACGAATATATCGGCTACTCTCCTGTAACGACGACAAATTGGTCCGTCGGTACATCTTTACCTGAGTCCGAAGCTTTGGCAAGCCTAGAAACATTCTCAATGCAAATGCTTTTATACTTTGCGATCAGCTGTATCCTGCTCATTTGCATCGTTTACTTTGTCGCAAGTTACATGCTCAAGCCGATTCCGAAAATGATGAGCGTCTTAAAACAGCTTGCCTCTGGTGACTTAACCCCGCGTCTGCACATTCAGTCTAAAGACGAAATGG
>NZ_JAALFC010000079.1 GCF_011058155.1 Litoribacterium kuwaitense
TTCCAACACTTCCAATCTATCTCTGTCGAGTTAGATTATCAGTGAAAACTGGGGAATTTTAAACCGTTATTATTGAGGATTTTAACACCGATATTCACAGTGACGAAGCAACGATCGAAAACATAGCTAGGCGATTTAAACAAGCGCCTGAACAAATCAAAGACGCTTTTCGAATCGAAGCAAAAAATGGCACCATCGAGTCTTTTGCCTTGCTCGCATGGATGGTGACAGCGAAAAAACCTGTAGATATAAAAAAGGAACCGTGAAAAGGAAAAGACATGTTATAGTAAAAGAAAATCTCGCCGTCCCTTAGAAAGAATAAGCAGCGCACCTTAAATTGTGGATAAGTCGTTGCTCACCCTCATAAAATCAGGTACAATGTGAACGGAAGCAAGTGTGGATAACAAAAAGAGGAGGCGCGACCATTGCCGATTCGTGACATCCAAGTGTGCCAGGAGCATGTCGAACTGGCTTTAGATATGATTGTAGATGAATATGAGACCGCGCCGTCAATTCAACCAGTATCAGAAGACGGAAGCTGCGAATTTTGTCGATTAAACGCACAGTACGTGGTGTCGAACCGTCCGGACATTTAAGTTGTGGATAAAATCTGTGGGTATGTGGATAACTTTTGTGGACGCCCTGTTGATAAGGAGAGTATAACCTGTGGATATTTCAATTGTAGCTGTAGGGAAATTAAAGGAAAAATACTTAAAGCAAGGCATTGACGAATATGTGAAACGCTTACAGCCATTTGCAAAAATCCATATCATCGAAGTGGCCGACGAAAAAGCATCCGAAAAACTGAGTGCCCAAGAAGAAGAACAAGTCAAAGCAAAAGAAGGTGAGCGCCTCCTGGCTAAAATCCCAGCAGACGCTCACCTCATTTTGCTTGACCTCGACGGCCAGCAGCTCACCTCCGAAGCCTTTTCCGAAAAATTAGACACCCTCGCCACCTATGGCAAAAGCAAAATCGCCTTCGCCATCGGCGGCTCCCTCGGCCTCAGCCCTGCCGTCCGCCAGCGCGCCAATCTCAAGCTCAGCCTCTCCAAAATGACCTTACCCCACCAACTCGCCCGCCTCGTCCTCATTGAACAGGTGTATCGGGCGTTTAAGATTATGCGGGGCGGGGCTTATCACAAATAGTGGTAAAGCAGAGAGTTGAAGTTGCGCTTGATAAAGAGTGGCTAGAAAAGTTGTGATTACTGGTATTTCGTTTAATTTATATCATTTTACTTGGAGATTCAACTTTTTAAAATAGGGTTTTAAAGAGTACCTAGTGAATAGGCAGTAGAGCAAAAATGCTCTGCTGCTTTTTGGTATTATAGAAATATATTCATATTTAGTGAGGCAAGGAGGGTAATTATGAGTTTAGATCGATATCGGATAGAAAGAGCAGTATTGTTTAGAGTACGGGGAATAGAAAAAATTAATTCAATCGAGAGTGGTGTAGGAACTATTTCTCTTTTTGTGGGTAATAAAGAGGGACAAGCCACTGAAGAAATGATTGATTTGACTAAACAAATTGTTGAGAAGAACAGACCAATAGGAACAAGGGTTTTAGTTGAACCTTTTTCAAAATCACCTTTTCAAAACAAGGGATTATATGAACTACCAAATGAAATAAGAAATGCACATATTTCTTCGTTAACTCATTCAGATATAGAGTTTTTAGTTAAAAATTGTGTTCCAAATGTAGTTTATTTTGATTCTAAAACTGTAAAAGGTGGGGTGATAGATGTATTTGTTGCAGATATTAACCTTGAAGCAGATGTACAAATGCTTGATAAGACTCAAAAGGTATTGAATGATGTTTTTCATTCTGATGTAACTATTTCTGTATCACTAGCGTTACATTAATTAAAAGTAGTAATTCAAAATACTAAAAATGTTCAATGTTTATTTGTTTTGCCAACAAAAAATCCTTTACAATGGAAATGTCAGGTGGTTCCTGTCCAAATCCAACGCAAAGGATCATCAACTATGGACAAGAATACACTACTTTCATCATTTGGTAAATGGGTATCTCCCATAAACACGAAAAGAATGACTGAACAAGTCGAATATCTTAAACAGGATAACTACACCAAGAAACTAACGACAGAAGCGTATATCAAGCTCTTACTGTTTGCCCAGTTGCACGAACTGGAGAGTCTGCATGCAATCAGCGATGCTCTATTGGATGAAGACCTTCAAATAACACTAGGATTTGAATCCATCAGTGCGTCCTCTCCCGGAAGAACAATGATCTGGATCCGACAATTCTTTCAACACTGTTTCTTGATCTTGTAAGAAAGATTCAAGAATTTCGCCAGTCTTGTATAAGGAACTTGCCACTTAAAATCATTGACTCAAGCACGCTTCCACTCAATTTGACGAATTACAAATGGGCAAAATTCAGGAAGACTAAAGCAGGCGTTAAGCTTCATTTACGGCTTGTCTTCATGGATAAGGATACCGTATATCCAGAAAAGGCAGTCATTACATCAGCGAAAGAACATGATAGAAACCAATTATGCTCGTAGATGACAAGGAAGCCATGTATGTGTTTGACCGTGGTTATGTCGACTACGAACGCTTCGATCGCATGACAGATGATGGACATTTCTTCGTTTCCAGATTGAAGAAGAATGCCGTCATTCGTGAGGTGGAATCCTTCTCGCTGCCTGAAGACAGCACAGTATTATCTGACAAAATGGTTTATATCGGCACGACACAAAGCCGGGCAGAGAACCTTTTTCGTTTGCTGGATGTGATGGATACCAAAGGGAATGTTCTTCGGCTAATAACTAACCGGTTTGACTTGAAAGCGGACGAAATTAGTGAAGTATACCGTTCACGCTGGGCTATTGAACTATTTTTCAAATGGCTTAAGCAGCATGTGGTGATCAAACATTTTTATGGCATGAGTGAAACCGCGATCCAAAATCAAATTTACCTAGCGCTAAGCACCTATTGTCTGCACGTACTCATATAGCTGGAGATCGGAAGCAAGAAAACACTGCTTCGGATCAGTTGCTGGCTAAAAGCTGCCATTTGGAAGCCAGCTTACGTATGGATTCGGCGTTTTGAAGAGAAGACTTAGCGAATGGCTTGTTGTCGCTCCTGTTGCCTAAATGTATATATTTACCAAAATGGACAGTGCCACCTTTGCTTAAGCTTTCCCTTTTTGGCACTTTTCCATGACGATATATTTACTGAGTATTCAAACACTATTTATGCAACGCTAGTGATTCATAATAGAAGAAATAATAGTTAAAACAATAATAATTGATTAACTTTAAGAAGTGAAGGAAAGGCGGATGGTGATGTATAGGTTTAGAACTGTGTCAAACTTAATCGGAGAATTTCAAGAGTTACAAAAACAGCAAATATACTTTGCACACCCTGAACAACTAAATGATCCAATGGAAGGAATGCGTCGATATTTCTGGCGGGGAGACGAAATTGTATGGAGAAATTTGCTAAAGCATTATCTTCTATGCTTAGAGCATGTAGTTACACTGGCAAGATTAACTGAAGAAAATGAACAGATAACAAAAGACGACATTCCAATCTATAAAAGTTTAGAAAATTTGCCAACAGATTTATATAGGGAACGTATTCAGGAAGTATACGAAGTATTCTTTTCCAATCGTTTTGTTCAATCCTATCTAAGTTTTATCATCAAAAATCCATACAAAATTTATTCGGAAGAGCTGTATGTTCATTTAAAATTTTTATTTAGATACGCATTAAATGCTGTTTTTGAAGTAGATGCTAAACATGGATTTATTCCAACATCAGGAGATATTAATGAATTAAAAAGTGATAATGAGCAGGCAGATGCTTTCTTTACGATTTGGGAAAAAATAAGTGAATTACCTGACGGTCAGGAAATGTATGAACATTTAATGAAAGCAGTGCATGAAGTAATGAAAGAGATGGATTTTCAACATGTCATTAAATTAAATAGTTCAATTAAAATGCAAAATATATGTGTTGAATTTCCACAGATGTATATAGAAGCGATAAAAGCCTTAACTTATCCAGAAGCGTATATAGCTTGCTTTATGGATAATTGTACAAATTCGTCTATTTGGGGGACTTATGGGGATAATCATAGGGGGGTTTGTTTAAAGTACAAAATAAAAGACCAAGAAAAACCTACACTAAAATTAAAAACAATTACAGGATTTTCATCATCAGGAAATACATATGGAACAGTAGAGTTTCCATTAAAAAAGATGATTTACTCCAATGAATTTGACGAATTAGATTTCTTTAGAAATATTGGAAGACTACCAGTCGGTCATTTAGAAAGACAATGGTATACAAATGAAAAAGGGGAGCGAAGTATTTGTAGTGAACATTTGTTTTCATATGAAGAAGAATGGAGGGTTAGGCACTGGGAGTCCTTCGAAACAGCTTATTTGAATAAGTTACCTGCGTGGTCACACGAGAGGGAATATCGTATAATCTTGAGTAGTGTTCTTGAAATGTTCAGTGAATCAAAAGATAGACTGCTCGAATACAATTTCGAGGTTTTAGAAGCTATTATATTTGGAATTAACACACCAAAAGAAGATAGAATAAAGATTATCGATATAGTAAATGAGAAGTGTAAAAAAGAAGGTAGAAAACAGTTTGATTTTTACGAAATGGCATATTCAAATAAAAAACAGGAAATGGATACAAGGAAAATTCTCTCTTTAAAACTATAACTTTACCAAGTGAGTAAATTTCATAAGTCCCTTTTTAAAAAAAGTGTAGAGTAGTCCCTTGGTGTTTTACATGTTTTTTTAAAATATATCGTGCTTTAATTCACGCTGCCTTGGACATTTGTTCCGCTTTCATCTTTTTAATTCGATCTGTGGCCAATCTGGAGGCATTATAAACAAGCGTCACCAACTGGAAATGAAGCCTTGCCTTCTTACCTGTCCGATGACGGACATGATTGAGCCCAAAGAACTCTTTTAGATATGCGTTGACCCTTTCGACAGCGGTTCGC
>NZ_JAALFC010000080.1 GCF_011058155.1 Litoribacterium kuwaitense
TTACCTCACCAACTAGCTAATGCGCCGCGGGCCCATCTGTAAGTGATAGCCGAAGCCATCTTTCATCTTAAACCCATGCGGGTTCAAGGATTATCAGGTATTAGCCCCGGTTTCCCGGAGTTATCCCAGTCTTACAGGCAGGTTGCCCACGTGTTACTCACCCGTCCGCCGCTGAATCCGGGAAGCAAGCTTCCCTTCATCCGCTCGACTTGCATGTATTAGGCACGCCGCCAGCGTTCGTCCTGAGCCAGGATCAAACTCTCCATAAGAGTTTTTTGAATCTACCTTCTATATAGAAGTGATTCGTCCTTTGCACAGTTGTTTGTTTTACATGTCGATGTCTCGACATGGCACGTTTGTACGCTTGGCTTTTGTTCAGTTTTCAAAGGGCAAAAGATTCCGCCGCTCAAAAAGCGACTCTATTATATTAACAAATGCTGCCTAACTTGTCAACTTCAAATAATGTTGTTTCAGCGACAGCAAAAACAACTTTACCACCGTTTTTATTTATCGTCAACACTTTTCGTCATTTTTTTTGAAACATTCATCAATAGTAGGGTTTAATTACATCGTAGAAGGTGAATGAGCGCCACCTTCATAAACCATAAAAAACCCGGGATTTCTCCCGGGTTTTTCGACATCACGTTCTATTCACTTAAGCTGCTGGTTTAAGAAAGATAAAATAAAGAATAAAAATGACGAACAGCACATACATGATCGGATGAATGTCTTTCCGCTTTTTCGCAAGCAACATCGTAATTGGATAGAAAATAAAGCCAATGGCAATCCCTGTTGCAATGCTGTATGTTAATGGCATCATTAACACAGTAAAGAAAGCTGGAACAGCAACCTCAAATCGGTTCCAATCAATATTACGTAAAGATGAAGCCATAAGCACACCAACAATAATAAGGGCTGGTGCAGTCACTTCAGGCGTGACTACATTTAGCAGGCCAGAAAAGAATAACGCTAAAATAAAGAACCCTGCCGTTACAACAGATGTAAACCCTGACCGACCACCTGCCGATACACCTGCAGAAGATTCAACAAATGCCGTTGTTGTCGATGTCCCTAAGATAGAACCAGCAACTGTGGCAGATGAATCAGCAAACAAGGCTTTTCCAGCTCTTGGAAGTGACCCATCTTTTTTGTCAGCCCCGCTTGACTAGCTACACCAACGAGTGTTCCAGCAGTGTCAAAAAAGTCGACGAATAAAAAGGTAAGAATAATGACAAGCATTTGCACGGTGAAAATATCAGGAAAATGAGTAATCGCCGCTCCAAAAGTTGGCGTAATATCAGCTGGAGCTGACACGATTGAGCCGAAGGTCGGTAGGTCAATGAGACCTACGACGATTCCTGCTACAGATGTGAAGACCATTCCATAAAAAACACCTGCTTTAAGGCCAATGACTAATAGGATAACAGTCACCACAATACCAAACACAGCAAGAAGCGTTGTCGGAGATGTTAAATCACCCAGCGCGACAAGAGTATTTGAATCTGGGACGATTAAATTGGCATTTTGCAAACCAACAAACGCGATAAACAGACCGATCCCGGCTGCGACCGCCATTTTTAATTCGTTTGGAATAGCATTGATTACCTTTTCACGCAATCCGGTCAACGTCAAAACGATAAAGATTAACCCCGAAGCAAGGACTCCGGCAAGCGCGGTTTGCCAAGGAATTTGATAAGTAAGTACGACTGTGTAAGCAAAAAATGCATTTAACCCCATCCCTGGAGCAAGTCCAATCGGATAACGCGCAAGCAAGCCCATAATTAATGTTCCGATGGCTGCAGCTAGAGCAGTTGCAGTATAAACTGCTCCTTGATCCATCCGCTCGATTCCCTCAGGAAGAGTCTCGATATCCATCAAAGAAAGCATCTGCGGGTTTACAAATAGAATATAAGCCATTGATAAAAAAGTGGTGAAACCTGCCAAAAATTCTGTCCGGTAATTCGTGTTCAATTCATCAAACCGAAAAAACTTCTTCATCTCCTAGTAGCCCCCTTATTTTTTCAATATAAAAACTCGGTCTGATAGACAGACCGAGCTACAGAAAAAACCCATAGAAAGGTTTGTCCGTAGTCGAGCTATTTCCGGTAGCTCGGTAGAGACATCCAGGCCATATTCCTGAACATATACGGATAAATGCACATAGATGCATTAAATTGATTTGGTTATGCTCGGATTGTAGCAGGATATTTCCATAAGGTCAAGATAAATCCGAACAATAATATCTTTTCTTTATAAAACGTTCGTGTAAATCAAGTGTATCAAATTGAACTATGTATTACTGGTGATAATGTTTAAGGAAGAATCATACGATCACAATTTCACAATTCACACCATCGTACGTGCGCAAAGCTGTAGCTGATTTCGTTATACATATCTCAAAATGACCATTCGACTTTATCAAACAATAAATAAGTTAGGACTTCGAGTCATGAAGTCCTAACTTAAAGATTTTACAATTATATTTTAACGCTTTCTTAACCCTTCAGTTGCTCGCGCCACACTATAGCTGTAGCCATGCCCTATCCCCTAATTCTCCCCACAATAACTCTGACTTTCTTAATGTTATGTTCTGCTCGTGGATCCAACCTAAATTTTTATGAAACGTGACATTACCGACAATACCGCTTCAGGATCGGGCATATGATCTTGTCCTGTAAGGGTAATCAACTCTGCGTTTGGAATTGCTACTTTTAATTGACTTGCAACATCATGGATGTCAGCAGGGCTTTTTTCCCCAACGATCATCAATGCTTGTGCTGTAACCCTTGCAAGTTGTTTAATCGGTGGTAATTGACTAGCTAGCATTGTGTCATATGCTAGTGTTGGTGCGAGTGCGATCATTGTCGACCAATGCGGTGATTGACGAAACATACCATCGATCACTTCTATAGGAGTACCAATCCCTTTCAGGAAATGAATAAGTGCTTCTTCACCTCTTTCACGATCAAGCAGTTGACCGATTTCTAAGCTGAATTTTTCAAATTCTCTTAAGTTTTCTACATTATTTGCATACGGTGCGTCATAAATGATGATCTTTTCCACTTTATCGCCAAGACGCATGGCTGCTTCGAGGGCTAAAATAGCTCCTGAAGAATGACCATATAGATTCGCCTTCCCCCCTGCTGCATCAATCATAACATCAATGTCCTCGAGCTCTCGCTCAATGGAGTATGGGAGAGTATTACCGCTATCACCACGTCCGCGTCGGTCATAATTGTAAACGGTAAACTGGTGTGCAAAGACGCTTGCATCATTCAATACTGGTTCAAACGTGCGAAAGCAAGTCGCTCCTGTAATAAATATAAGGGGCGGTCCATCCCCAGTTTCATCATATGCTAATCTTGTACCATCTTTTGAGTGTGTTCGTTTCAATTTTTCTCTTTCCTTTCGCTTATGATGTAATGATATATTTTACCCCTATTCTTCTTTCTCATGACTTCGTAGCTCAATGAGATAAGCTGTTAATTCACTGACTGTACTATTGTTGGAATGGTCAAATGTGTAAATATCGCAAAAAGAATACAGCTTTTCTCCACCATTTTCTTTAGGCATTTTCATCGTACCTTCGACGACCGCTTTATTTCCATGTGTAATGATCTGTTTTGTTTCATACTCCGTAGAGACTACACCACGCATCGGTTCAAGTATGTTAATTACATCACTTTTCCCTCTAAGTACAGCCTCACCAACGAGATTCCATTGAACATCTTCTGCAATATGATTGATGAGAAAATCAGCATCACCCGACGCAAAAGCATCATTAAGCCTTTGCACTTTCGCATTGACGGATAGGATCGCTCCTTAAATCGAATCCAAAATAAACTATGACTTCTTTAATTTGAGTACCATTGAATCGAAAGTGCTCCATATTTTGAAACGTCGCACCTGACTTTAATACACATTCATAACGAATGATCGCTTCATCACCCTCTGTGAAGAGGTTTTGAATGTAATATCTATCAATATCTTTGCAGCTTGGCCAGCACTTCGCGAAATAAGTCTGACGATCAATCTGATCATCTACCGGGCTCCGAAATGTGAAGTCTTGACATAACAGTTGTTCCAAAGCTTCTTTCTCGTTCATTTCATACGCTTTAAAATAGTTCCGTACGAGCTCAGCGGAATTCATTTGCTTCATCCACTTATTCCTCCTTTGGAAAAGTTGTTTAAAATTCTACCACGTTAAGTCGCAGGAAATTTCTTAAAAATTGCTATGTGAATGAATTTCATAATTCTAAGGTCTTGCCACGCAAGGCTTCCGAGACATAAAAAAGGAAGTACCTCCCCAAATTCTGTATAATGGTAGTCGACGAAA
>NZ_JAALFC010000081.1 GCF_011058155.1 Litoribacterium kuwaitense
AAAAGAGCAGATCATTTTAGATCCTGGCGTCGGTTTTGCGAAATCACCTGCACAAAACATTGAAGTCATTCGTCACTTAGACGACATTGCTGTATGGGGCTATCCTGTTCTTCTTGGGACGTCGAGAAAGTCCTTTATCGGCCAAGTGCTCGATTTGCCTGTAGATCAGAGGCTCGAGGGCACGGGAGCCACTGTATGTTACGGAATCACAAAGGGAGCAGGTATCGTGCGCGTGCATGACGTTAAACAAATTGCGCGCATGGTAAAAATGATGGATGCGCTCATCGGAAAGGGAGATTGGCATGGATAAAATTCTCATCAATGGTATGCGTTTTTATGGCTACCACGGCGTGCTTCCGGAAGAGAACAGGCTAGGTCAGCGTTTTATGGCAGATGTGGTTCTGTATTTGGATTTGCAACCAGCAGGGCAGTCAGATCATTTAGCGCAAACGGTCAATTATGCAGAAGTGTATGAAGTTGTTCAGAAGGTTATGGAAGGCACTCCTGCTAAACTCCTTGAGGCGCTTGCCGAATCGGTAGCTCAAGCGCTGTTTACTGCATTTGATCACGTTCACTCTCTCACGATCAAAATTATAAAACCTGATCCCCCCATTCCTGGTCACTATGATCATGTAGCGGTAGAAATTACGAGGGAGCGGTCATCGTGAATCAAGTGTATGTAGCGCTAGGGTCAAACATGGGTGTAAGAGAACAATTTTTAAAAGAGGCTGTGTATGACCTCCATGCAATTCCTGAGACAAAGGTCGTTCGCTCGTCGTCCATTTATGAAACGGAGCCTGTTGGTTATACAAATCAAGCGCAATTTTTAAATATGGTCGTTGAAGTGCAAACATCTCTTTCACCAGCAGATCTTTTAAAAGAAACGGCTTTCATTGAACAAAGACATCATCGTAAACGCGATGTTCGCTGGGGGCCTAGGACGCTTGATATTGACATTCTGTTATATAATATGGAGAATATAAAAACAAATGAGTTGGAAATTCCCCATCCAAGAATGACACAGCGTATGTTTGTGTTACGTCCGTTGCACGATCTACTGCCGGGCTCTTTTCTTATTCCCGATGAAACGGCAACCTTATCAGAACTGATCAGGCATTGTCCTGACAAAGAAGGGATCTACGTATGGAAACACAATGCTGGGGGCGGCGCATTCGCGCTTTTCGAAAGTTAAAAGGGCATACGCAGGAGACGTTCGCAAGGCATGTAGGTGTCTCTGTCTCTATTTTAGGTGATATCGAACGTGGTCACCGGAGGCCAGACGCTGAATTGATGGCTGACATTGCGAAAAGCTTAGACATTACAATAGAAGAACTCATGCCTTTAGAAGAAAAAGAGAGGTGAGAAATTTGTTTACTATAGGAAATGTGTCTATCCCTAATCGTGTTGTACTCGCCCCTATGGCAGGCGTGTGTAACTCTGCCTTTCGGCTAACAGTGAAAGAATTTGGTGCTGGATTGGTCTGTGCCGAGATGGTCAGTGATAAAGGGATTTTGTTTAAAAACGAAAAAACGATGAACATGCTATATATAGATGAACGTGAAAAGCCAATGAGCCTGCAAATTTTCGGTGGTGAGAAAGACAGCCTTGTCGAGGCCGCTAAATTTGTAGATCAAAACTCGACAGCAGATATTATTGATATCAACATGGGATGTCCAGTTCCAAAGATTACAAAATGTGATGCAGGTGCAAAATGGCTTCTTGACCCTAAGAAAATTTATGAGATGGTAGCCGCTGTCGTCGACGCCGTAGATAAGCCTGTGACTGTAAAAATGCGCATGGGCTGGGATGAAGATCATATTTATGCGGTGGAAAATGCCCAAGCGATTGAACGAGCAGGTGGCCAAGCGGTTTCATTGCATGGACGAACGCGTGTTCAAATGTACGAAGGTCAGGCGAATTGGGATATCATTCGCGAGGTAAAGCAGTCTGTATCCATCCCAGTCATTGGAAACGGAGACGTAGAGACACCGCAAGATGCCCAACAAATGCTTGATACAACAGGTGTCGACGGTGTCATGATTGGACGAGCGGCGTTAGGGAATCCTTGGATGATTTACCGCACGGTGAAGTATCTGGAAACGGGTGTGTTGGAAGGAGAACCAACGCCTAAAGAAAAGATTGATGTGTGCCTACTTCATATGGATCGTTTAATCTCCTTAAAGAGTGAGGACATTGCGGTGAAGGAAATGCGTAAGCATGCTGCATGGTATTTGAAAGGGCTGAAAGGAAACGGTAATGCTCGAAAACAAATTAATCATTGTGAAACACGCGATGATATTGCCAATGTGCTTCGCGAGTTTGTAGAGCAGTTTGGTGAGACGAGACAGGCCGTAGGTTAATTGAAGAAGAGAGATCGGAGTGATGGAGATGGGCACGGAAGAACAAAGTGATCAGTTGCAGGTGCGTCGCGAAAAGTTACAAATGATTCGTAATACAGGAGCGGATCCGTTTGGTCAAAGATTTGAGCGCACGCACAAGTCAGCAGAGCTGTTTCAAACATATGATCAATTTTCAAAAGAAGAGCTTGAAGCTAAAGAAAGCGAAGCAGAGGTTGTCATTGCTGGACGGATTATGACAAAACGGGGAAAAGGGAAAGCAGGATTTGCTCACATTCAAGATTTGGATGGACAAATCCAGCTTTATGTTCGCAAGGATACCGTTGGTGAAGACACCTATGAGCTATTTAAACTAGCGGATCTTGGAGATATTGTCGGTGTGAAGGGGCAAATGTTTAAAACGAATGTCGGTGAACTATCTATTAAGGTTCATCATTTTGAAATCTTATCAAAGGCCCTTCGCCCGTTGCCTGAAAAATATCATGGACTCAAAGATATTGAGCAACGCTATCGTCAGCGGTACTTAGATTTAATGTCAAATGATGAAAGCAAGCAGACTTTTGTGACAAGAAGTAGGATTTTACAGGCCATGCGTCATTATTTAGATGACAGGGGCTTTCTTGAAGTGGAAACGCCGATGATGCACACAATCGCTGGGGGAGCAACAGCAAAGCCTTTTGTGACGCATCACAATGCTCTTGATATGGAATTATATATGCGCATTGCGATTGAGCTCCATTTAAAACGCTTGATCGTTGGCGGGTTAGAAAAAGTATATGAGATTGGCCGCGTGTTTCGAAACGAAGGGGTATCGACACGTCATAACCCTGAATTTACAATGATCGAGCTTTATGAAGCGTATGCCGATTATAAGGATATTATGGCACTAACTGAGCAGATGATTGCTTATATCTCGAAAGAAGTGCTTGGTACACATCAAATCACATACGGTGACCATGAGGTTGATTTAAGCCCAAATTGGACAAGAAAGCATATGGTGGATGCAATCCAAGAGCATACAGGTGTAAATTTCTGGGGAGATTTCTCTGATGAAGAAGCACACGCACTTGCAAAAGAACACGGTATTGAAGTAGATTCGCACATGAGCTTCGGACATATTGTCAATGAGTTTTTTGAACAGAAGGTTGAAGAACACTTAATTCAACCAACATTTATTTACGGACATCCAGTCGCTGTGTCACCGCTTGCGAAAAAGAATGATCATGACGATCGCTTTACGGATCGTTTCGAGCTGTTTATTGTTGGACGTGAGCACGCCAACGCCTTTACTGAATTAAATGATCCTATCGATCAAAGAGAGCGATTTGAATCTCAATTAAAAGAGCGGGAAGCAGGGAATGATGAAGCCCATGAAATGGATGAAGATTTCCTTGAAGCGTTAGAGTATGGGCTGCCGCCAACTGGTGGGTTGGGTATTGGTATTGATCGCCTCGTCATGCTTTTAACAAACTCACCATCCATCAGAGATGTTCTGCTATTTCCTTTAATGCGCCAGCGCTAATTTTTCAGAAGAGAAGGGGCGGTGAAAAGCCGCCCTCTCCGTTTTTCATAATCAAAAAGATTTTTTTAAAAAAAATGCTTGAAATGAGATACAGGTCCATGGTATATTATTATCTGTCGCCGAAACGAGGCGAGGTTCACAACAACATCTATTTAAAAAACATCTTGACTTGTTTTTTTCTCGGTGTTATAATCAAAAAGTCGCTTTGACGAATCGCCCTTTGAAAACTGAACAAAAGCCAAGCGTACAAACGTGCCATGTCGAGACATCGACATGTAAAACAAACAACTGTGCAAAGGACGAATCGCTTCTAT
>NZ_JAALFC010000082.1 GCF_011058155.1 Litoribacterium kuwaitense
CTCTCTTGTTTTCGACAACTCAAGTGTAGTAAAGATATAGGAGCTTGTGTGTATTTTTTTGTTCTTTTTTTCGTAAACCCCAACAAATATTGTAGAGCCTAAAAATAAAACAAGCTCGAAAGCTGAGCGCCTCGAGCTTGTTATGTTAAAGGTGGTTGTTTAAAACCCAAAGGTTGATTTGATTTGATAGAGCAACCATTCAAACACTTGATCTATTTCCTCAATATCACCAACCACTTGGCCGGACTGAGCTAAATATTTTTCACTATCGCCGTTCAGTACTTGACCATTAATAACGGTCACATCCCCTGTGACTTTTCCGCGAATTTCCAGATCGCCATTTTTCACAAACACGTCGCCTTCGACGGTTTCTCCTGCAGGGACGACCACCGTCTGACCCTCGACAAGTAAGTTGCTTTGCGATGACATGGACAGCTGATTTTGATCTGTCCAAACGGTTGAAGCGCCTCCAACGAATAGAAGGAAGAAAATAGCTGCCGCAGTAATGACTGGATGCGCACGAAACCATCGCTTCATGGAAATGGTCTTCTTCTCTTTAGGCAAACGCTGCAATACACCTGCTGTGAAACCTTCTGGGGCTTTCATCTTTGGTGATGCCTGAATGATCGCAACGGTTCGTTTTAATTCGAGATAATGCTGCTTACAACCTTCACATTCATTCAAATGGTGATGCAATTCTTTTTCCTTTTCCCTGGGAAGTTCACCATCCAAAAAGTCATGCATCCATTCAATGACATGTTCAGAGCATTTCATCTGACTTCCCCCTTCCTTCAGGTTCTCCCCAAGCGTTTTCGTAATGCTTCTCGCCCACGATGAATTCGTGTTTTGACTGTATTCACCGGCATATCAAGTATGTCGGAGATTTCCTTTAGAGAGAGCTCCTCAATATATTTCAGCACAACCGCTGAGCGATATTTTGGTGGTAGACTCATCATCTCTTCCTGAATCCAGCGCTGGAGTTCAAGCGACTCCACCTCTTCTTCTGGAAGCTTGTCAGATGCAGCAAGCTGTGCATACATATCCATCCCTTCCGTTCCAGGGACAGTCGCATCAAGTGAATAATCCGGCTTTCTTTTTCTGATCCGGTCAATAGATACATTTGTGGCAATTCGGTAAAGCCACGTGGAGAACTTCTTTGTCGGATCATAGGAATGAATGTTCATGTAAGCCCGTAAAAATGCCTCCTGTGCCATGTCTTCAGCTTCATGGGCATTACCGAGCATACGATAGCAAATGTGATACACTTTGTTTTTATAAATCTCGACAATGTCGCCATACGCATTTTGGTCACCTTTTTTGACCTGTTGTATGCGTTCCTTTACAATTGGTTCCATAGTTTACCTCCGCTCATTGCGGGTAGTCTGATTATACGTATTAGAGCATAGAAAGGTTTCATTTTCATTAAAAAAATATGAGGATTTTTTTGAGGTGTCAGCAGACGGATGAATGGAGATGTCTGTATAGCAAAACAACCTTTTCTCTAAAAGGTTGTTTTTGTCGTTTAATTATTTTAATTGCTTATGATGAGCCATGGAGGATTCGAACCTCCGACCCTCTGATTAAAAGTCAGATGCTCTACCGACTGAGCTAATGGCTCGTGGCTGGGCTAGCTGGATTCGAACCAGCGCATGACGGAGTCAAAGTCCGTTGCCTTACCGCTTGGCTATAGCCCAAAATGGTGGAGGGGGACGGATTCGAACCGCCGAACCCTGAGGGAGCGGATTTACAGTCCGCCGCGTTTAGCCACTTCGCTACCCCTCCATGTAAGACCGTAACCTCTATCTACAATAGAAGCGCGCACGCTATGTAAAAAAGCTTCTCAAGAAAAGAATGACCCGTACGGGATTCGAACCCGTGTTACCGCCGTGAAAGGGCGGTGTCTTAACCACTTGACCAACGGGCCTTTTTACAAAAGCAGACTTTATTATATATACCATTCGACAAAAAAACAAGCCTTTTTTAATATTTGTTAAGTAGAAGTTTTTATACATACTGATTTTAAGGCAATCAACAATAAAATTTGTATAATTCTTTATGTTTTCTTTCAAAAAAACAAGGTGTTCATTCATCATGAAGAGATAAAAAATTCGTTTAATAGCTCCAATATACAAAATTCATAGAAAATATAAAATATTATATGATTAAGACGATATTACTAGAGAGGTGATGCAATATGAAGTTTAGATGAGGAATACAATGTCTAAAGTCCACACGCGAGCAGAAATTGCATTCCGAAATGGCTAAATATAAAGGAGGGTAGACGTTATCGAAAAACACGTTTTAAAGTCGTCAAAAAAAGAGACATCTTGGCATTGATCAACAAGATCTTCACACTTTAAAATGACCTATATTTTAATGACCTGAAGACTTCATGAAAAAAATCGCTGACATGCAACTGAAAAATGGTTATTTTAAAGTCTCTATTTAGATGGAATCCGTTTTTCGAAACGTAATGACATTGAAGAGCATACTATACGTTTGTCATGGAACACAGTCTGACGCAGGTCAACGTGAAGCTAAAGCATATGTTCATAAGCTTCAAGGCCAAGTGGAAGCAACCATTCAGTCGACGGCTTTTTTAGAATTTACACCCCCTACAATTCCTGAAGCATTAGATATGATGATTCGTAAAGAGATTAGAGATATTTTAATTATGCCAATCCTATTGTTTTCTACAGAACATCACCAACAAGCCATTCCAGAAGCTGCTGACCGTATCCTACTCCAAAAGCCACATGTGCGCACAGCATACGGTCAAGCAATTCAAGTGCATCAGAAAATACCTACACTTATCGAACAACAAGTAAAGCAATCAGGAAAAACCCCTGGCCCCGATGACACGATCCTCGTCGTTGATATGGGGAGCCAAGACCAACAAGCTAAAGAAGATTTCGAAGAGCTTGTTGAGGCTTTTCGCTATCGTTCAGGCCACCAGCATGTCATTGCTTGTTATCTCACTAAACAGGAGCCATCATTTAGTGAAACATTCCAAAGTGCACTGTCTCCTCACTCCACCGTTTTTGTCGTCCCATATCTCTTGTTCACAGGGTTCCCCCTCGAACACCTGCAAAAGAAAGTACGTGAAGCAAAGCAACAGAAAACATCCGCCATCCTTTGTCCCCATCTAAGCACACTTCCAGAGCTGAGAGATATTTGGATCGAACGAATCAATGAAGCACTCGCTCTGGAGGAATATCAATTTTAAGAACATCACCTCCGGCTTAGGTCGGGGGTAAGTCCATTGTCGCTTACATCCCTCTCAAATCACTCTCAAGAGCGGATGATTCACCCATAGACTTCCTCAAGTCGGCTCGCTTTTTAAAAATGCTATCAAAAGAACGTTTTTTCGCTTAAACTTGACACAATGAATCAGAGAGGAGACGTGTATAATGAGATTTTGTATGAACTTTGGTGATACCAATTTTATCGGGATTGTCAATGCTGACAGATATCAATCTTTCGTTGACGAAGATTGGACATTAGCATCCCTTTATGAGCATTTTTCAAGTCAAGCAAAAGCAAGAAACATCTTAGTATTTCAAATGACTGAGGAAGGCATTGAGCACTCTTGGGAAGTCGACGTTCACATCAACGGCGAACCTATAACTGCTCCATATTCATTTAGGCAAGCGACTGGTTATATTGAAGTCACTGACAACTGCCTTTACTTAATTGACTATGACTGCCTCACAATGGCAGCACAATTTAATGATCAACCTGTGCCAGACCAAAACTGTGAGCAATATAAAACAAAACAACAAAAAAAGGTTCCTACTTTTCAAGGAACCTTTTACACGTCTATTCATTTTAAGCTTCCAACAGGATTTGAACCTGCGACCCCCACCTTACCATGGTGGTGCTCTACCGGCTGAGCTATGGAAGCATAAAAATGGCTCCACAGGCAGGATTCGAACCTGCGACCGATCGGTTAACAGCCGATAGCTCTACCACTGAGCTACTGTGGAATGGTAATGGCCTGGCAACGTCCTACTCTTGCAGGGGCGGACCCCAACTACCATCGGCGCTGGAGAGCTTAACTTCCGTGTTCGGCATGGGAACGGGTGTGTCCTCTCCGCTATCGCCACCAGACCTTATTAAAATGACAAGGATGATTGTATAACATTTCTTGCGAAATGTCAAGAG
>NZ_JAALFC010000083.1 GCF_011058155.1 Litoribacterium kuwaitense
GGGTATATGAGAATATTCAGTGGTACATGGCCCTCGGCAGTGTTCAAGCGATTAAAAGTGCGGTTGAAGCAGGGTTGGGCGTTAGTATTATTTCAAGACAAACTGTTAAGCGAGAGTTGAAATATGGCGCTTTACGCGAAGTGAGAATTGCTGATTTTAAGCTGGAGAGAGATTTATACCTTGTACAAAAACAGCATCGTTTTCAAAAAATTGGTTTAGAAACGTTTGTTTATTTTATGAAAAATCGCTTTCTTTATGCCTCGTTATAACTTTTGGTTATACCCTATGATCTATAGCTATTATTCAGATGGATTTTTCAATGTTACGATATAGGCAAACGGATAACCACTTTGAGAAGGGAAAGGTGCCCAATGGCTGTCGAATTTGGTCTGCAATTATATTCAGTAAGAGAAGAACTGCAAAAAGACTTTGTCGGAACATTAGAAAAGGTCGCTTCCATCGGATATAAAAATGTCGAACTGTTTTTTCACGATGCAAATTTAGAAGCGAATGTTGGCAATATGTCAGCGAGTGAACTAAAAGGCGAGCTAGATCGGCTTGGATTGAAAGCGGTTTCTGCTCATGTTGCACTTGATTTTCTCGAGGAGAAACACGCTCAAGCCGTCGTAAATTTTGCTAAAGAAGTTGGTATCACTTCATTAGGTATCGCGATCGCTTTTTTCACAAGTAAGGAAGAAGTTTTAACACTGGCGAAAAAAATGAATGAGGCGGGTACTTTTTTCAAAGAAAATGGCTTGCAGCTGTATTATCATAACCACTTTCAAGAATTCCAAGAAATCGATGGAAAGTACATTTTAGATATCATTCTTGAAAACACAGATGAGGAGATCGTTAAAGTCGAGTTAGATACGTACTGGGCGTTGCGGGGCGGGGTCGACCCGATTGAATATATGAAAAAGTTAGGCTCACGCTGTGACCTTCTCCATCAAAAAGATCTTCCTGCAAGTGTTGAAACTGTTAACTTATTTGACGTCGTCGGACACGATGCCACTATTGATATGGACAAAATGGTTGAGTTGCATCAAATTGATGATTTTACCGAGGCTGGGCAAGGTGTTATGGATATTCCCGCGATCGTTCAAGCCTTTAAAGAGAAGCCGGAGGCGAAATATCTCTTTATTGAGCAAGATTGGACACGACGAAATCAACTGGAAAGTGTAGAAATGAGCTATCAGTATATTTCAAAGTATTTTTAACGAGTATGTGGGACGTGTACGAAAACAGTCGTAGAAGGAACTAATTTTGAAATACATGATGGACTGTTATTAACCTTCATGTAGCTGCTTAATATAGTGAAGACCTATGAGCCACCCATTCGCAGAGCTCATAGGTCTTTTTTGTCGTTCGCAACAGCATTTGTATCTTCTGTTTGTTCGAAGCCGGCTCATCGCTTTCATGTCCTGATGCTTTAAGCACATTCGTTACATTTTTTAATCTCGTTTCTTACTTCACGGCGACAATTAAAAACAAGGGCGTCGTTCGGTGAATGATTTTTTCTAAATGATTATCGGTGTGTTCATTGAGGTTGTGGTGAATCTGGACGATAGAACCGAAAACAGCACACGCCCGATGATGGGGTATGCTGTTTCTTTGCGTTATTTCATAAACGTAGAGCCATGAACCATTTCAGGCTTAGCGCCAAGCACGAGGAGAAAGATATTTGGAAACTCAAGTGTTGGATTTGCTTTAAACAGGGCTTGTA
Organism: Litoribacterium kuwaitense; assembly: GCF_011058155.1. NCBI lineage: Bacteria > Bacillati > Bacillota > Bacilli > Caryophanales > Bacillaceae > Litoribacterium > Litoribacterium kuwaitense. The sequence continues at coordinate 1,724 of NZ_JAALFC010000083.1, forward strand.
CTTGGTCGAAGTTAGGATGATTTTTTAACGTTTGGACCTCGCGTTGGTAAAGCTCAAGTACAGATGAGCGAATAAATTTTGGCTCAAATTCTGCAGCTGGCGTGTTTGTCAATAGAGCTCCTAAATAACGGTACCGAATTTGTAGCTGACGAGTTAAACTAGCCACATGAAGAAGAAGCTGATATATATCGTTATGCTCTTTTTTTAGTGCTTCAATATCTTCCTTCGCTTTGTAATGATCCTTAAGCCCCGCCAATACTTGTTGTTGCATTTAAGATCATCTCCTTTTCTTTTTCCCATGGTTTTTGCAATCCGATGATTTCTGTGAGCACACGATGATGGTCTCGACGAGTTCGGCGCATCTCTGCGCGTTGTTTTCCAGATTCAAAGAGAAATTTCTCTTCATCTGTCTCCGGAACAATTTTTGGAACCTCAACAGGTTTTTTATTCTCGTCAAGGGCAACGAAGGTAAGAAAGGCTGTTGCGGCCATTCGGCGTTCACCGGTCAGCATGTCTTCAGCAATGACTTTACAAAAGATCTCCATTGATGACCTTCCTGTATAAGACACAAAAGATTCTACACAGACCGAGTCTGTTTGATGGATCGGATGCAGAAAATCGATGGAATCTGTCGATGCTGTGACGCATTCTTTCACTCTTGAATGACGACGGGCAGATAAAACGGCGTTGTTGTCCAGTTTTTTCATGAGCACACCGCCGTACAGCGTATTGTAGTTGTTCAGATCATTTATAAGCACTTGATCGGTATTCACAATCAAGCTATCTTTTGGATATTTGTATTCCATGAGGTGTTTCCTCCCTAGTCAAGATGATACTCAGTGTACGCTCATTGATGCATGAAGGAAAATGATTCATTTATATGTATAGCATAGACAATATCTATGCAAGTGCTTTCACCTATGACGCATAAGAATGCGTATTCGTAAGTGAAATACTGAGCAATCGAAATTTTTTGATGAATGGTCAAATTAAAAAGACTGTGACCGACTACAATCCGTTCCACCCTGGCACCTGCCTGTCCCACTTCCCGGTCACGGTTATAGGGACGGCCTCCTCGGCGAGTTTTCTTCACCGGGTGTCGAGGGCTTCTCCAGTTTCCACAACATCTTGCCGCTGATACCCCGCCGGTGAGAACCGCCGTTTCAGACTCATTTCGGTCAGTTCTTATTGCTTTCGCGCGTTATCGACCGTCTCAACCACCGGATTTGCGTGTTACGAGGCTACGTCTGCGTTCACTGCACGTTACAACCTGGAGTTTTGCCCGGCTCCAGAAGAGCACGATGTCAGAGGGCTCCACCGTTTCGCTTTCGCTCCACGATGCCTCTCAGGCTACGGGAGTGGAGTCTTTTCTCCCGGTCGGACTTTCACCGACTAGATGTTGTGTCCTTAGCTGGACACGCCAATTGCCCAACGAGACTTATATAGTTCTGCGATTTCACCCGCAGACAAATCAAAACGATTCGTTACCAGGTTCAGTTGGTTTCCTTTGGAATCCAGTACTTTTAAGAAACGAAATGTATTTTCCGACCGGTTTTGCGTGGTGCCAATGATGACCATTTCATTGGACAACACGTCAGAGTCGTCCGGCAATTTGAAGTGTTCGAGTGACCGAACGACCGCATTTTTTCGAAGACGAGAGACGAAGAAATAGCCCTCATCCGTCATGCGGTCGAACCGTTCGTAATCCAAGTATCCTCGGTCGAACACATACATGCATTCCTTATCGTCAATCACACTTCTAACTGGCCGCGATCATGTTCTTTGGCATTCGTCAAGACCGCCTGATCGGGATAGGAACAACCATTTTCCATAAACACGAGCCGCAGATGAAGCTTGATACCGGATTTAGTCTGACGAAACTTCGCCCATCGGTGATGATTCAAGTTCAAAGGCAAAGTGCTAGAATCAATGATTTTTAATGCCGTTGTCCACTTGCGTCGCGTTTGAAAATCCATCGCGTCATGAATCTGAACGACCAGATCGAGAAAAATCGCCCCGTTGGTACCTGGCGCAAGCGTCTGCCGAGCTGTGAGAAGCTGATTGAATCTAAACGCGTGGCTTCCTGCCGTTCTTTTGAAAAGACACTGTCGCTGATGGCACGTAAACTTTTCGTTTCATGAAGTTGTGCGTACAAGAGTAAGTTCATGAACGAAGCCATGTGCAGCTTTTT
>NZ_JAALFC010000084.1 GCF_011058155.1 Litoribacterium kuwaitense
TATCGCCATCCATCATTCTCTAACCCTTTCCGGTTCGGCGGAAGCCTTTGCGAATTACCACGTCAATACCCACGACTGGCCAGGCATCGGTTATCATTTTGTGATTGAAAAGAACGGCACAGTCGTCTGGTGTCACAATCCCGGCACGCTGTCATACCACGTCGGCAATAGCAACAAACATGCAATAGGCATCTGCTTGACAGGAGATTTTAGGGTTCAAGAGCCGACGGATGCACAAAAAGAATCACTCAGAGTTTTAGTATCAGCACTCAAAAAGGACATGCCGAACTACGTAGCGACAAAAGGGCACTCAGAGTTCCCTGGCTACTCGTGGAAGGCTTGTCCTTGTTTTGATTATAAGAGCGTCCTAAGTGCGGTGACACAGCCGCAAATGCCCGATAGTAAGAAGGCTAACGAGCTACACTATTGGGCTAAGTTGCTACATCGAGACGGACTCGAAGGCTCGGGCTTGTGGGGTTACAACAACCTACGAGCCTTTTTTAATGCGACTGGACGCAATGCCAAAAAGCTATATGACCCTAACCAAGTGGCTTATTTAAAAACACTTGAAAAGCAGGGCGGAGGCACAGCAGCATGGGCAAAAAAAGAGCTTCAAAAGTACATCGACACTAACCAAATACTTTATGCAGCTACCTTGTTGCATGAAGGAAATGAAGGTCAAAAAACATGGGCATTTAAAGCCCTGCCAAACTACTTGTAAAGGATGAAAAATATGAACGAATTATTAAACCAACTTATTGATTTTACAGGCGTGGAAGGCGCATACGCATCGTTTATCGCAATCGTCACGACTCTAGCTGTACAAGCGATCAAGAAGACCGTAAGTGTGCCAAAGAACTACGTTCCGTCATTGTCGCTGATTGTAGGTCTTGTGCTTGCTGTGCTGTCGTTTCCGTTTACTGATCTCGATTTGTCTGTGAGGTTATGGGTAGGCGCGATCGCAGGACTAGCAGGTACGGGGCTGTTTGAGGTTGTAAATAAGCGTGAGGGCAAAACTAAATAAGCATATAAAAAGCGCTCAACCGTTATGGCTGGGCACTTTTTCTGTGATGTATTCTTTTATGTATTCAATCATATTTTTATAGTGATATACCAGAGATTCTTCCTCCTCAACCTCTAATGATTCATGAAAACTAGACCGTTGTAGTTGCTCATCAATTTTAAATATCTCGTTTGTTACCTCTTGCGACATTAGATGAAGGTTTTCAAATATTATTGGGCGTATGTTTTTTTGGTAGCTTTCTACTTTAAATTTTGGGGCACCGTGGAACTGGTAATGAATCACTGTATGATGCTCCTTATAATCAATCATTAGAACTTGATTAAAGACTTTCAAACGCTCCATTTCCCTGTCGTATCTTCTCTCGGCTTTAAAAAGCTCCCGTTGTTCGTCTATCTGCTTTTCAAACCGCTTATTCAATTCCTTTTGTTGCTCCCGTTGGTTCTTTCCAGTTATCAATAATGTCGCTATAATACCACCGACCGTAGCGATCGATGGAACAATAATCATCAATACATCTATCCAAAACTGGTTCATGAGATCACCTCCTAAGGAACTATAGGTGTGGAGGAACGGAATTATTATTGGAGAAAAAAAGCACACTCAAAGAAATTAAATAGTTGACTATAGGTATAAAAACCTTATAATTGAGATATGAATATATTGCAAGGCGGGAGGGCAAAGGCAATGACTCTAGGTCGTTAGCAATTGCCCTCTTCGCATTTCTCTAGTCTTTATATTTGAGAATATCATACATCAACAGCAGTTTCCTCAAATCGGTGTCGACCTTAATTTCCCCATTCGATTTTAGTTCCTCTAGTTCGTCCAAAATGAATTTTTTTACTTCCTCCAAGTCAAGATTTTTGAGATTATAGCAGAATGTAGTATATATCTTTCTCTTCTTCTGCCCGGTCTCTGCCCAAATCAATTTCGCATCATTAGTGTCTTTAAAAAACGCAGCAGATTTATCAAGAGTATCCTCTACCTTTGAATAGTCCGATAAATTAATGAGTGTTGTACTAAGCTTATCCTTTTCTGAGGGATGAAGGTTGCTGTTTTTAATGTTATCTTTGTTGAGGAATTTGTGTATCGGGAATCTAGATCTGCCATTCTGAAGAGTTGCAAATCTCAGTCGGATATCTGTACTGAGTGAATCTTCATCAGAAATGTAGTCGATACAGAACGACACTATATCAGGGATTTGAAAGATCGTTTTGGTATCCCCTAAGGCAACGGCGATATCTTTATCTTGAAGTTCCGATTCCAACAAATCTAAATCCTCCGGGCTCAATAAAACAGCTCTCAGAGCTCCTTTTTTTCCTCTATCTACAATAAGTTCTTTAAGAATATGCTGGTATTTACGAACATGAGCAGGTGAGACACCTTGGTTAATTTGGCTGATTTTATTAAAGACTAGATCAAAGTTATCAGTTTTTATTACTTTGAGTTGGCATCCTAAGTCTCTATCTGTAATATCCTGCTCGACAATGCCTGACTCTCCTTCTAAACGCTCAATTAAAATCAATCTTCTTTCCAAAATCTTTATTTCATTACTAGTTAATGAACGTGTAAAATCCTTAATTATTTTGCGGACGTTTACATCAGTTAAAGAATATCCCATAAAATAATTGGTGAGTTTATCATCATTGAAATGATTTTAGCACTAATCAGGACAGAGTCGGCATCAAATTTCTTATAATCCTTTTCCGAAATCATAATTTTTTCAGGACTAGATACGCACCCGTGTATTTTATATAACTCAGCGAACCCATGGGTTCGCTCAAAAAACCCGCTTTGCCCTATGTATTTTTCTATGGCATATTCGCTAAATTCATTAAAGGAGTCCTCGATGAAAGAATCGTAATTTGTCGTTAATACAATCTGCGTTTTCATTAACATCTTCACGAATGATTTGTATTCATGTTGCATATCAGATTTGATTTTATATTGATTAAATCTATTTGCTATGGCTTTCTTGAAAGGAGAAATTCTTGTACGGTGCGCATCTGTCGTTGAGAAACCATCGATTGTTATAAGTTTATTATTGAAAGCTTTATTATATTGTTTTTCGAGATACGACCCGGTTTTAATATTCGCATAATGAGCGAGTTCCCTTTCTCCAAGAGAAGGGTTTGCTTGTGATAGCTCGTCCCAAAGGTTATTGAGTGACCCGTAGAAATTCTCTAGCCCTATACTTTCCCAAAATTCATGCAAAAGCCCCGTCCAATCGGGAAAGTTCTCTAGGAACCGTCTTGACATGCCTGAACCAATGAAAACAACAGGGAATTGGTTTTCAGCAATCAGTTTATCTAGTGTAGTAGTCATTGAACTCACCTCCATGTGAAAATTTTACCATGAATGGTTCAATATTCTCAAATTTTTTATTGAATACAGAACAAACATTCGCATATAATAAGAACAAACGTTCTTGGAGGTTGAATGATGCGAATAGGTGAGACGATCAACATCATATATATGGCAGGCGACGGCAGGTTTACTAAGCGAAAAGTTAAGGTACTGGCGGTCACTGATCAATACATTAGAGGGATGTGCCAAACAAAGCGAAAAATAAGAACCTTTCGGAAGGAGAACATTCTTGGCGTTCGAAAGGTGGCACCGGCTTCATGAAAAGAGACCCTCGTGATTATAAAGATTTTAATCATATCTTGTGGGAACGCTCGTTCATATTGCCTGAGCATAAACGGGC
>NZ_JAALFC010000085.1 GCF_011058155.1 Litoribacterium kuwaitense
TGCATAACGGGAAGCTAGCTTGCGTGACTGAAAAGCCTCGATTTGTCCACTCATGGCCTGCGTCATGTTGGAAATGGTTTGCGGCGTGTAGTGATGTCCATACATTTTCTCAATCAGCTCGGAGATTTCACTCATCGTGACACCTTTCTGAAACAGGTGAATCACAAAGGCTTCCAGCGTATCGTTCGAGCGTTTGTAGGGAACGACGGTCTGTTGTTTAAATTCACCGTTGCGGTCACGGGGAATCGTAATTTGAAGATCGCCGTACTCAGTATGAAGCGTTCTGACATAGGAACCATTTCGAGAATTGCCCGAATGAAAACCAATCCGGTCGTATTTCTCGTAGTCTAAGAAAGCTATCAGCTCTGTCGCTAGCAGTGTATTAACCGCTTTTTCGAGGTGAGAACGAAAAACCTCAGTAATATCTTGTTTTTGTACTAGAGCGTCGACAATATCTGTTGTAAACTGATTCATAGGGAAGGCCTTCTTTCTTTGAATTGGTGTTGTGGTAACTCCATTCTACAAGAAAAGGTCTTCCTTTTTGTATTTATTCATTTACACAAAATATTTTACGCTCTCGGAAACAACTTAAACAGGAATATTTTATACTAGTCTATTATGAATAATCTATATCCATTATTTGTTTATTTTCTAGCAAATAAACCTTTTTACATACTGATCGAATGAAATAGCGATCATGAGAAACTACTATAATAGCTCCTCTAAATTGTTTTAGTTGACTCTCCAAAATTTCTCTTGTTGGTATATCAAGATGATTGGTTGGCTCGTCTAAAATGAGTATAGTTACTTTATTAGCAGCCATTTGTGCCAGTTGAAATCTGACTCTCTCCCCACCACTTAACTGATTAACCTTGTTTTTAAGCATTTCTTTTGTAAATAGGGCATTTTCTAAAATTTCTTTTGCTATTTCTTCGTCAACAGCTACATGTCTTCTAAACTCATCTAACAAACTCCTGTTTGAAATTACTGGATTAAGGGTAGACAAGAATCCTATTTTAGCTTTACTACCTTTTTGAATAAGGCCCTTGTCGGGTTTAATCATCCCTGCTATTATTCCCAATAGGCTGCTTTTGCCCACTCCATTTTTCCCGACAATTGCTATTTTTTCATTAGATTCAACATTTAAGCAGACATTATCAAGAATAGTTTTTCCTTCTTGGGACAGAAAAACATTGTTAACTTTTATTTTGTTTTCATCTGGTATATCGTATTCTAAATTTAAATTTAATTCAGGTCTTTCTAAAATAGGTTGTTTTATTTGTTTTATTTTAGCAAGGGACTTCTCTTTGCTTTTCGCTCTACTAAAAAAGCCTCTCTCGTGCAACCAATTAATAGACTCTTCATTTCTTAAAATCTCTTTTCTTTGATCTTTAAATTTTTTAAGTTGTAATTGTGTTTGGGCTTGTTTTTCAACTTGATAATTATCATAATTACCAATGTAAGATGTTAATTGACCATCCTCTAACTCAAATATTTTTGTAACAGTTCGATTGAGAAAAATTCGGTCATGAGATACTATGATTACGGATCCCTTATAGCTTTTTATGAATCTTTCCAACCAGCTAAACGTTGATATATCTAAATGATTAGTTGGTTCATCTAACAACAATAAGGCTGGTTTTTTCAATAAGGCTACAGCCAGCTCTACTTTAGTTTGTTCTGAACTACTTATATGATTGAACTTTTTTTCCAAAAAATTATTTAATTGTAAGCCGATCACTACTTTATCAATTTCGAATTCATATAAGTATCCTCCTGCTCTTTCAAAATCATCATATATCTTGCTATATATATTTAAAACATCGTTAAGCTGATCACTTTCCTGGTTTTCGGGAGCGGATAAATCCTTTTCAATTTGTTCTAATCTGTTCCTGAGCTCAATACACTCTCTAAATGGTTCTAACAAAACTTCATAAACCGTTTGATCCGATGTAGGTATTTGTGCAACATATCCAATATTAACCCCATTTTCGAGTGTGATCTCACCATTATCTGCGGTTTCTTGTCCAGTCAAGATTTTTAATAAGGTGGTTTTTCCGACCCCATTTCTTCCTATAATTCCCATAATCTCATTTTTCCCGATTTCAAAATTAACTCTATTAAATATCCATTGACCATCATAAATCTTCCCTAAATTCGATACTTTGCAAATTTTCATAATATTAATTCACTCCGAACAGCAAGCAATATAAAATGTTCTTCATTTAAAGAAACTTTACAATCTAATTTAAGATTTGTACAAATGGAAACAATATTCAACAAATGATCACCGTATTTAGAACTATTATGTATTTGTATCCCAAACGCTTTTCTTGGCGGTTTCTACAAGCTTAGTGGCCCGTTTAATACCTACACCGCGTTGTACAAATGGCTTCCACTGTGACAACACATCTTCCGGTGTTATCCCTTGGATTTGAGAAGGGAATGGAAAGAGCCTCAGTGTACACAGGGCTGCTTTTCCTTCCCAGTCTCCAAACACACAGAAGAACTCCGGAAAGTAGCGTTGGATACCGTTCTGGGTTCGCCCTTCAATAATCATCAGTTGTTTGGTCAGCTGATCTCGATGAATTAACATTATTTGTCATATCGAGATATTCAATATCTAAATAAGCATGTCATTTTAATTTATCATGATTAATAGATGCGCCTTGACCTATTAAGATATATTTTAAAACTACTTAATTCATCTTGTTTTGAGAGAGCGTAAAATATCTTGTGTAAATGAATAAATACAAAAAGGAAGACCTTTTCTTGTAGAACGGAGTTACCACACCAATTCACAGAAAGAAGGCCTTCCCTATGAATCAGTTTACAACAGATATTGTCGACGCTCTAGTACAAAAACAAGATATGACTGAGGTTTTTTGTTCTCACCTGGAAACAGCGGTCAATACACTGCTAACGACAGAGTTGACAGCTTTCTTAGACTACGAGAAATACGATCGGATTGGCTTTCCATTCAGGCAACTCTCGAAATGGTTCCTATGTCAGAACGCTTCATACTGAGTACGGTGATCTTCAGGTTACGATTCCCCGTGACCGCAACGGCGAATTTAAATAACAGACCGTCGTTCCTTACAAACGCTCGAACGATACGCTGGAAGCCTTTGTGATCCATCTGTTTCAGAAAGGTGTCACGATGAGTGAAATCTCTCTTCTAATCGAGAAAATGTATGGACATCACTACACGCGCAAACAATTTCCAACATAGACCTTTCAGTCACGCAAGCTAGCTTCCCGTTATGCT
>NZ_JAALFC010000086.1 GCF_011058155.1 Litoribacterium kuwaitense
AAAAACGGATGGAATGTAGCGGTTGGGGAGATATAGGCAATACCGACGCCTTTAGGCCCGTAAAACTTATGAGCCGAAAGCGTGCAAGAGTCAAAATAAAGCGCTGGCTGAAACACGCTATATTTTCCAAAAGATTGAGAGGCATCGACATGAAAGTGGATCGGCGTGTGATTGACAAGCTGGCCAACCGCTTGTACCGGCTGCGTGAATCCGGTTTCTGATGCGATGTGCGACATGACAATAAGACCAGTATCGTGATTGATCGCTCTCTCCACCTCATGAACTTCCACCATCCCCTCCTTATTAAGCGGTAGTTCAATGCCTTTGGCACCTAACCATCGCTCTGCTTTCTGAACCGCCATCATGACGGATGGGTGTTCTAACGGTGAATACAGCACGTGGCGTTGTTCAGGAGGACGGGCTTCAAGAGCGCCAAAAATAGCAAGGCTGTTTGCTTCTGATGCACTGCCTGTGAAGAAAATGCCTTCTTTGTCGGCTTGAAGCCATTCGCTAAACAAAGCTCGGCAAGATTGAACGACGTTAGCTGTGTTTGTTCCTAAATCATAAAGACCTTGAGTGTTTCCGTAAAAGCTGACTGCCGTCTTTTGATAGGCTTGTAACGCAGCTGGGGACATCGGTGTTGTTGCTGCATAATCGAAATAAAGCATTCTTCTCCTCCTTAAACCACATCGTATAACAAACCTTTCAAATAGGGACGTAAAGTCAAATAGATTTTTAGCATAAAGACCTTGTCAATACTATAATTATATGTAAATATATGTGTCAAGACACAAGTAAAGAAGAGGTGTGAATTTTGAGGTCCGCGACCTATGATGTCGTCATAGTAGGGTCAGGGCTGGCAGGGATGACGGTCGCTCGGTCACTGCCTGATCAGTATCGTATTCTCATCATTGCTAAAACAGATGTGACCCGTTCTAGCTCTTGGAGGGCACAAGGAGGGGTGGCGGCCGCATTTCATCAAGATGACCATTGGACTGCACATAAAGACGACACATTGAAGGCAGGAAGAGGTCACGGTCACGAAGTGCACATCGACATGCTGACGAGAGAAGCGCAAGCAGCTATTCGCTTTTTGCAGGAAAAGGGTGTGTCTTTTGCAACTGAGTTACATCAAGAAGGTGGTCATCAACGTCGACGTATTCATCACATTCAAGGAGATCAGACAGGTGTGGCGATGATGTCAACATTATGTGCCGGGCTTCCTACGAATATTGACTACGTCGCTGACGAAATGGTAGCAGAATTGTTGTTAAGTGAAGAAGGGGTTTGCTGTGGCGTTAAAACAGTGACGAGCCACGGTCATTCACGCGAATACATGTCTCAGTTTACAGTGCTGGGAACAGGCGGATGTGCCGATTTATTTGCTCACTCGTCAAATAGTGGGGATTCAATAGGCAGTGGTATTGCCTTAGCTTGTAAAGCCGGAGCAACGTTAACCGACCTTGAGTTTATTCAATTTCATCCAACCCTTTTAACCATAAAGGACATAAGTATCGGGTTGATTTCTGAAGCTGTCCGAGGTGAGGGGGCGCGTCTCGTTAATCAATATGGAGATGCTGTAATGGCTGGCTATCATCCACTTGGAGACCTTGCCCCTCGTGACGTCGTCTCACGTGCAATACATCACAAACTTTCGCTTGGGGAGTCCATCTATTTAGATATCAATGACGTGCCGAATTTTGCCGACCGTTTCCCTGGGATTGCTGGCATGTGCAAAGCTAATGGTCTATCCATAGAGCAAGGGCTCCTTCCTGTAAAACCTGGTGCTCATTATATGATGGGCGGTATCGCCGCTTCGATGGACGGTGCAACCTCTGTGCCTCGGCTGTTCGCGGTCGGGGAGGTCGCTTGCACCGGTGTACACGGCGCCAATCGTTTAGCTAGCAATTCGCTGCTTGAGGCAGTCATTTGCGGGAGAAAAACTGCTCAGCGCATCGTGTCGTACACTGCAGACAGCACATTGACATCAATTCATAGACAGCAAGACAACGGTGTTGGAAGGGAGCAAGAATGGTTAGACATCCAATCCGTTAAAAATGAAATGACGAGCGTATGCGGCATACTGCGAGAAGGCGCAGCACTTGAACAATTGTACAAACGATTAGCGCCATACTCTGAGACCGCGCTCCAGTGTGACTGGTCGCAAGGCTCTCAGGCTCATATTGCACAATGGCACCGAATCGTCGCATCGACGTGTATCGTAAAGGCTGCTTTCATGAGAAAAGAAAGCCGAGGCAGTCATTTTCGTCTTGATTACCCGCATGAGGAGCCAGCATGGGAGAAGAAACATATTTTCATAAATAGAAGATCTGTGTGGGAAGGGGATTTCACAAATGCAAACCATTCGCTTACGACGAATGCTTGAACATTTTTTAGATGAAGATATCGGTCATGGTGACATCACGAGTCAACCGGTTGCCCAAGACCTATACGGTAAGGGGCAATGGATTGCAAAGGAGGAAGGCATCTTTTCTGGAAAGGACATGGTCGCTATACTTCCTATGCTCAGTAGATCACAGGATGTTCATGTTGAGCTGCATATAGCGGAGGGGGAGAGTTTCCAAGCAGGAGATTTGCTCGGAACGATTGAGGGACCGATGTTATTTTTGCTCGAGACGGAGCGAGTGGTTTTAAATTTGCTACAGCGAATGTGTGGCATAGCAACGATGACGCGTCAGGCGGTCAACGAGCTTGAAGGGTCAAACACGCGTATTTGTGATACACGAAAAACGACGCCGGGCCTTAGGATGCTTGAAAAGCATGCCGTTGTTTGTGGCGGCGGGGTCAACCAACGTTTTGGACTTTCAGATGGTGCATTAATTAAAGACAATCACATCGCCTTAGCTGGATCCATTAAAAAGGCTGTGGCCGCAGTTCGAAAGTCTTGTGGGCATCTAACACCGATTCAAGTTGAAGTGGAAACTTACGAAGAATATCAACAAGCGCTTGAAGAACAAACAAGCATTCAAAGTATTCTGTTTGATAACTTGTCACCGGCTGTTTTAAAAGAATGGATTAACGAATGCCCAGTGCATTTGCAGACAGAAGCTTCCGGTGGGATTACCATTGATACGTTAAAAGACTACGGATCGACGGGAGTAAACTTTATTTCACTAGGCCAGCTGACACATTCTTCAAGGAGTATAGATATTAGTTTTAATATTGAAGGGGGACGCAAATATGCTTGACGTACTTTCTCAATCTTATCGTCTGCCACCACAGTACAAAGCGATGACTGTTGAAGAAATGCATGAACGAATTGGGCACGTTCGTCGTCGGCTGGGCAATGAACTCGTCATTCCGGCACATCATTACCAGAAAGAAGAAGTGATGCCTTTTGCCGATCAAACGGGTGATTCGCTTGCGCTTGCTTCGTGGTCTGCGACTGTTGATGCGCGTTGGATTGTTTTT
>NZ_JAALFC010000087.1 GCF_011058155.1 Litoribacterium kuwaitense
AAAAAGAATGTCGCTGTGTCATTTACAGATATGTTTAGCTTAAGCACCTGATTCCTCATACGAAACAACATATGGCTTTAGTTGTGTATTATAGTAGCCGATACTGTATTCAACAAGCTCACCTTGCTCATCTGAGGCAAATCTCGTTCTCTTCATAAGCATGGCATCTTTTTGTTCAAGCTTCATCGCTTGCAGAACTTCTTCAGGGGCAATGTCGACAGAAAATTCGTCTCTGAACTCATCGAGCCGCAAACCATACTCATTTAAAAAACGATAGAGCGATGTCATGTTCTGCTGCAGTTCAACAAGTGCTTCGCCTTGTAAGTGCAGGCTGACATCATGCGTGTAATGAATATATGGCTGACCGTCCAAGAGGTAGAGTCGTTGGCATCTTAAACAATCGGACCTTCCCGCCTGTGCTAGCGGGTGTGTCACTGGCAGCCTGACTTGATCAACGCGTAGCATCTTTTTTTCCAGGCGGTGCCCCTCGTCAACAAGCCATTGCGTAAAACGCTTTCCTTTTGACAGCCGTGAGCCTGACGTATTCGAGATCACCGTCGTTCCTCGACCACTTGCTTTTTCGACATACCCTTCCTGCACGAGCTCTTTCACTGCATTCCGCACAGTAATTTTACTGACCCCAAACTCTTTTTCAAGCTGAGGCTCAGATGGAATATTTTTTCCCAAGGGGTACACACCGTGTAAAATGCGATCTTTTAATGCTTCTTTAATTTGCAAATATAAAGGACCCTTTCGTCGCTTCTGTCCCATTTCTTGCACCTCCTCTTACCGTTGAAGATCGTTTTCATATTGATTTATCGCACTGACAATATCATCTTCCGTAGACAGCGGTGTATCTCCTTGAATGGTACACGCGAGCATACAGGCGGTTACGGCAAACTGCACTTCTTCTTGCGGGCTTTGGCGTGAAAGCTCACCATGCAAAATGCCGCTCGTATAAGCATCTCCTGAACCGATACGATCTAGCACAGCAAACGGCGGCGTTTTTGCGTAAGAAAAAGAACTTTCCTTATAGAGAAAGCCTTGCAGCGAATGTGTGTTATCCACATGCACCGTACGATGCGTCCCAGCGATGACAGGAATATCGTAGCACTCTGCCACCTGTGGAATTAATTCCTCTAGCTGTTGCCTCCGGTCGTGAGCCGCCGTTTCGTATTGCAGCGTTAACAGTGCATCTTTTTCGTTCATCATGACGATGTCGGCCAGATGAAACATCTCCTCATAATAGCGCTTAGCCTCCCCGTCCTCTTCACTCCATAGTGAAGGACGAAAATTACAGTCGAAGCAAATCAGACCACCTTTTTGCTTCACTTTATGAGTGAGACGCATCAATTGCTGTCGGATGGACTCACCCATCGCCAGAGTGATCCCACACAAGTGAAGAACATCCGCACACTCTGCAAGTTCGTTCAAATAAGCTTCGCTAAATATTGCGGTATTAAAGCTACTATTTTTCCGCTCGGTATACGTCACTCGGCTCGGCCGCCTCCCATATCCCTTTTCCAAGAAGTACATTCCGAGTTCACTCCCACCCATTTTAATAAATTGATGCTGAATCCCTAGCTTCTGCATAAAGGCGAAAGCGGCTTGTCCGAGAGGTTGTCGAGGCAAGCGTGTCGCAAGATAGCCTTGATGACCGAAGTTGACCATTGCCGCAGCGACATTGACTCCCGTGCCAGAGAAGGAATAGTGTAAGCTTTGTCCTTGGCTTAACAAGCGGTTATCCGCCACTTCCATACGCATCATCACTTCACCAAAGGCAATGATGTTAGCCATTATGATCAACGACTTGTTTCGTTATTTTAAACAACGATGCCACATCTTCTCGTCGCGTGTTACGAGTTTGTTTTTCCATTATTGATGAATAAACGTGGGGAATGATTTTCGGCACCCTAGCTTCAAGCGCGATGTTAAGAATTCTTTCGACGTTTTGAAGGTCGATGCCACCCGTTGGCTCTAGCGCAAAATCGGCGTCAGCACACGCCTTCGCAACCGCTAAATATTCCGCTTCACATGCAAGCCCGCCCATTGGAAAGAACTTTAAGGCGTTGCCTCCCATCTCTTTGACGAGCGCAATCGCAGCCTCAACGGGAATGATCGCTTGTTCTTTTACAGCTGTACTCATTGGCCCTGTAGAAACATTTACGTAACCTGGCTGTCCTGTCGGGGAGACGAGCGCATTGATCCAGCTGTCTTGATTGTTCACGTTCGCCCGGGTCGCCCCGACAAATGAAAACACTTGATTCACGTGGCTTCCTGGATATGTTCGCACGATGTCTGCCACGACCGCTGCTTGCCGGTAGTCGCCAGCACCTAGTCCGATCGATACGCCACCTTCAACGGCGTCATCATATGCCTTCATTGCTTCAATAGCGGTACCAACAGTCGGGTAATCCTTGGAAAGCACACCGATGACAGCATAGCCTTCAGCCGCAGTCATCACCTCTTTTGCATTCCCTACAGAACTTGCCAAAACATTGAGACATACTCGGCCGCGGTAAAACCGTTTTTCCATCTCCATCTATTTCCCTCCCAATATCGCCCAAATGCGCTCACGAATGACCTCAATATCATCGTTTTTCAATGGACGTGGATCAATGTCAAAGTAGCCTTGATGCACTCCGTAATCACGTGTGTAAATGGCGATCTCTCCTGCTCGCAGCGCTTCATTTAGTGCAAATGCATTCAGCGACGCGACCGAGTCATCGATGAAAATGCGTCCTCGAAAAATCCGACGACCGGCTTCGTCTTGAACGATCTCTACTTGCACACCCGGCAGTTCATTTAGCGGGACTAGCGCTCTGAGCGTGTTTCGCTCCTCATCACTCCGGTCTGCCTTTTGTTTATACTCTTCTAGCGCCTGTAATAAACCAAAGGCCGTTTCTTTTCCGACCTTCATACTGCGGCCAATTCCGTGGAGCTGTACTTGCAGCCAATCGATGTAAGACTGTTTTCCCGCAACGATACCGGACGTCGGACCTTCAAGTGCTTTCGAGCCGCTATAAATGACCAAGTCCGACAGCTGAACATATTTTTGCAAATCCTCTTCTGCCGCTGCGTCAATGATCAGTGGAACTTGGCTTTTTTGGGCGACTTCCCATGCTTCCTCCGGCGAAATCATATTTTTT
>NZ_JAALFC010000088.1 GCF_011058155.1 Litoribacterium kuwaitense
TCATCGGACAGGTAAGAAGGCAAGGCTTCATTTCCAATTGGTGACGCTTGTTTATAATGCCTCCAGATTGGCCACAGATCGAATTAAAAAGATGAAAGCAGAACAAATGTCCAAGGCAGCGTGAATTAAAGCACGATATATTTTAAAAAAACATGTAAAACACCAAGGGACTACTCTACACTTTTTTTAAAAAGGGACTTATGAAATTAACTCATATATGTATCTTTAAATCAGCGCAAACAAAAAATCCTTCGCCAAGGAAGGTGAATTAAAAAGCATCATTTAAATGATCGGGATGACAGGATTTGAACCTGCGACCTCATGCACCCCATGCATGCGCGCTACCAAGCTACGCTACATCCCGACATGACAAGTAGTTTATCATAAGAGTGATTTAGCTTCAAGCACATTGTCTCTTACTAAGTCATCCAGACAACTATTCACAATGGTGTGGGTAAAATTAAGTGTTATCCCCTATTTTACCCACATCCAAATACGCGTTTAAATAAGTTATGAACATACTTATGCACATTATCCACATAGGAACTACTTTTTACCCACAGACAATGAATGAAAAGGAAGAAATTAATTTTGAACAAATTGTGAAGTGTATTGTGAAATAATTCACAATATGATATTCTTTACTCAGATAGAAAAACAAAGTTACTTCATAAATCATCATGTGAAAAGTATCGCAAAAAAGGAGGGCTACTCATGAAAGGAACATGGGCAGTACGAGGCGGAACGGCAGTTTTTACAGTGTTACGAATTTGGTTAGGAATCCAATGGTGGAATGCAGGAATTAATAAAATTGGTGCATTTGACGCCACAGGATTCCTACAGGGAAGCTTAGCGAAGGCACAAGGAGAAGGCGCTGTCGTACAACAATGGTATGCTACATTCCTTGAAGCTGTAGCTCTCCCAAATGTAGAATTGTTTAACATTCTGATCCCATGGGGAGAAGTGCTTGTCGGTGCAGGGTTAATCATTGGTCTAGGCACAATTCCTGCTTTAACAGCCGCAGCCTTTATGAACTTAAACTTCTTACTTGCGGGAACATTGAGCACGAACCCAATGCTTTTGACCGCAGCCTTTATTCTCTTACTTGCAGGTGGAATGGCTTATCGCTGGGGAGCTGATCGTTTTCTTGTCGAACAATGGCATAAGCGAGATATGAGAAAGCGTTTCTTCCATAAAAAGCAAGTGGCTTAAAAGGTAGACGATAGACAAAATAGAAATGAAATGAAGTGAACGAGAGAAAGACAGTGATTCGTTTAAAAAGCGAAGTGCTGTCTTTTTTTGTTGTGTTTATATTTAAATTTATTTAATGATTGTGAGTTCTTCGGGTTAAGTAAAGGTTAAAATTTAAAAATATGACATTAAATTATAATAAAATAATTTATGCGAAAGATTTATTGTTTGTTCAACAATAAAATATATAATTATTATATTTTACAGAATATATAATTATAAAGGTTTTAAAGTCATGTTTTTTATTTTTTAAAAGTTATTTATGGTAATTAATAGGTGTTTATACCTATAAACTTATTAATTGTAACTTAATTGGACTATTTTAACTGAATTGATAGACTGATCATGTATAGGAATGTTTTTGTGGTTTATAACTGTATTTCGGCATCATGTATTGTGTTTTTTTATTTTGGAAAAGTATTTGTCTATCGAGCTACGTATTTTTATTGCGTTGAGCTTGAAAGGGATGGAGGAGAAAAATGAAGCAATCTAAAAGAATAGATTTCAAAAAAAGAATGAACCAAAAAAGGATTAAGCGTGCTAAGCAGTTTTCAGGTATTGTCTTAGCTTCATCGCTGATCCTCTCACCGATGCAATTTAGCATTGTTGACAGTACGAACAAGGTAAGTGCTGCTCAAAGCGTTTCACCAGCTTCTTTGGCAGGAATAGATTTAGTCGGCAGTTCGAGTTTGAATGCTAATTTTAATGAAGTGTCTGGTCGACTGACATTGGATTATAGCGCAACGACATTAGCGAGTGTCGGGTTAATTAATGATTATTATCTTCAGTTTCAAATGCCTCAGGAATTAAGATATTTACTGAATGATCCGAATTTTAGGAACGCAACAGAAATCGATTATAAACTTCCAAAACTATCAGTTGGTCCTATTGATTTTGGGTCGATCAGAGGAACCTTATCAAATGGAGATCTGACTCTTGACCCTAACCGAGGAGTCATCAGTGGCACTGTAGATGGAGGCTTGTTGTCCATAGGATTACTTTCAGAATTGACTCTTACAATGACTGTTGATTTAGCTAGTTTGGGTGTCACGGAGCTACCTCCTGGTGAAGGCGACGGAGACCTTGATTTCATTGGTGCAATTAGTGGGAATGATTTAATCGACCTAGACCTACTAAACAGTGGTGTTGCTTCAGATGAAATCGATACTGGTTTACCTGATGGGGACGCCGATGCCGATGCTGACGCCGACGCAGATGCTGACGCCGATGCCGACGCAGATGCTGATGCCGACGCCGATGCGGACGCAGGACGCCGATGCCGATGC
>NZ_JAALFC010000089.1 GCF_011058155.1 Litoribacterium kuwaitense
TTTTGAAAAGACACTGTCGCTGATGGCACGTAAACTTTTCGTTTCATGAAGTTGTGCGTACAAGAGTAAGTTCATGAACGAAGCCATGTGCAGCTTTTTTGTATAGTGATCAAGACAATGGCGCTGGACCTGTTCCACAAATAATTCATTGAAAATGGGTTCAGCCCATTGTTCAAATGCTGTTTTTCGGGTAATCTTATCCATGAGATTGTCCTTCATTTTGGATTTGGATGGATAACTGCCTCCAACCCATAATAAAGGATTTTTTGAATAGATATCCTAAAGACTATTCTGAATTTATCATTATTAGATGGGTTTTTAATGCGACGCTAGTGATTTGAATACTTTGTGGTATTATTTCATCAATGACCTCTCGGAACCTTGCATAGCGATCACGCGATATATGTTGGATATTCAAGTGCTGAGAAAACCAACTTTTAAGTGTTTTTACTTCACGGTCGGGCAATAAATCGATTGGCTTAGAAGAAACCGCATCACAAATAATGACTCCGTAAGTATGGCGGCGTTTAAAAGCAAAGTCATCAATGCCAACGAAAGGGACTTTGATTCATTGGAATGGGGTTTGATAAATAAGTTTAGCAGCGCATTATGGCTTACCTTCATTCCTAACTGTTTACACACTTTTTCTGCTTGTAAAGCACTGGTAGAGAACACAATAGCTCGAAGTGCTTCTTCCAAACGCACCGTTCTTCGCTGATAAGGTTTAAGCCAAGAGCGGCGCTCAGTAAATACTTTTTTTTCACATGATTGATTTCGACAAAACCACTTTGCTGTTTTAAGGTAGTATATGGTGATTGATTGACTTTGAACAGGTAAATCAGCTATTTTACGCATATAGGAACTATGTCTGTTACTGGAAGTGATGGAACAGTGAGGGCATCGCGCTGAGGAACTAGGAAGAAAAGCAACAATATCTAATGATTTGGAAGTATCATAGACGGACACAACTTCTAAGCGAGAATGCAGATGATAAAAATTCCCTCATCTCTTTTAAATGAAACTCCCCAAATGTGCGTAAGAACCATTTTTTAGTTGCCAAATACAGTTTTTAAGGAAGGGCGTTTTAGAGAAATGGACATGTCAATGCGGTTTGATAAAGGGGATATGGAATACTTTTGTAAGCTTATATATGAAACGATTCATATTCCCGTCTTTTATATAAATAAGGACCTAGAAGTAGTTACAGGATTTCCAGCAACATTAGAGACTAATCCAATTTATCCAACCATCTACGAATTATTAGAACAACTAGATTGTTTCAATGATCAATGTAATATTCCTGTGTTACGAGTCACAAATTTTCTGGAGAATTTTATCTCGATTAAGGTTGTGAAGAATGATAAATTTCACGGTACATGGATGATAGGTCCCTCTACCTTTACAGAAGTGGAGGACGAAACGATATTCGGGATAATAAACGACTTTCAGGTTAAAACACGAAAGGATGCTGTAAAAAAATACTATCGTTCATTACCAGTTATTAATAAACTCACTCTGTTACACGCTGGTCTCTTAGCTACTTATCTAATGTATTCAAAAAGGCTCTCCGTGTCAGACGTCATTCAAAAAAATAGTTTTCTTAATACTAAAGCTTGGAGAGATACGGATCCTGATTTACTTGTTTCAAAAAGCAGACAGGATATTTCCTTCCATGCTTCGTACGAATGGGAAAGAGCAATGTTCGAATGTATTAGGGAAGGGAGGATAGAGGGGCTAACAGAGAAATTATCGGTCAATGAATTGGACGGCAAAGCTGGTGTTCTCTCAAAGAAAAGTTATCTAAGAAACGAAAAAAATCTAGCGATAGCCTGCATTACCCTCGCAACAAGATATGCCATGGATGGAGGACTACAACCAGAAATAGCATATACAATGAGTGATCTGTATATTCAATCTATAGAGGAAATAAAGAATGTAGCAGAGATTCAATCATTTGTGAATGAAGCATTGTATGACTTTGCTAATCGAGTAAATAAGGTGAAGCATCATAAATATTCCAAGCCAATCAATAAGTGTCAATCGTATATTTTCAAACATCTCTATGAAGAGATTACGATGGTACAGCTGTCAACTGTAGTAAACATGCATCAGAATTATTTATCTACTTTATTTAAAAAGGAAGTTGGTATTCCTATTAACGAATATATTCAAAAACAAAAAGTGGAAGAAGCAAAAAAGCTCCTCTCCCACTCTGACCATAGCATATCAGAAATATATACCTGGCTTAACTTCCATGACCAAAGCCATTTTACAAAGGTATTTAAAAAATATACAGGAACTACACCTAAGAAATATCGAATGTCTCCTATGGGGCTCGATCACAGGGTTGCTGCTCTAGTCCGTCATAAGGATCACAATAAGAATCAATTTCATAATTGACGTTTTTAAAAATGGGTTGAGTTACTCTACGATGATTTTTAAAGTTTTTTAATATGGGATGGAAATAGAATCACGCTGCTTTTATCGAATGTTTCTCCATTTCTAGTTTAATCCGATCTGTGGCCA
>NZ_JAALFC010000090.1 GCF_011058155.1 Litoribacterium kuwaitense
ACAAAGACTCATTGATGATGAATGAATCAAAATGAGCATCCATTGGCAAGCGCAGCATTTTTAATTTCCGAATATCGCATTTTTTAGTTGCCAAATACAGCTTAGAGAACAGTGTTATCGGGGAGGTATCAGGATATGAAAAGTATTTTAGAATCCATTTATATGTTTGGTTTAAGGAACTTAATATTTCTCAATTACTTAATTACTGGTGCTAAGCCTTTATTTAAGTTAATACGCTCTCTAAATGTTGAAGATAAAATATGCATATTAAACGGCTATATAAATTTAGCCTTTGTGGAAAGTTATCTAAGTATGAATAATAGAGGACTTGAAAAACTTGTAGAGTATTGCAATAAGTTTAGTAATAAAACATCTAGTATCGATTCAACTAAAATAGATATAAATAAGCAGTTATTAATAGATCAAATTTTTTGGGGAGTACAACAGTCAACAGCTTGTTTTCCAAATTCCAAATGTTTAGAGGAAGCTTTTTCTCAATTTATTATTTTAAGGAAAAAGGGAATCGCAGCAGAGATGGTAATAGGTATTAATAATCCATTAAAGGTAGGGTTGGATGCACATGCTTGGATAGAAATTAATGGGAATATTGTAGATGGGATGTTCCTTACTAGTTCTGTGTATAAACCTATAATACGTGTACCAAATATTTGACAATTTATTTAATGGGATGGAGGATTCATTTGACTAAAATACTTTACTTTTCTAGAGGTAGAGGTTATGGGCATAGTATGGTTGATATACTAATAAGAAGAGATTTGCTAACATACTATCCGCATGTAGAAATCAGTATGGCATCTTACGCAGATGGATTAAGAAGCTTTATACAGAATGATATTAAGGTAGAAGAATTGGATATAGACCTTGATGATGAATACTCTATCTTTTCTGGTGGACCAATATTAGATTTGATTCATCGAATCAATCCAGATCTAATAATCAGCCATGAAATGTTTATAGCAGTTCAAATAGCAAAAAAACTTTCAATACCATCAATATTAATAACTCATTGGTTTTTCGAACAAGTAACTCCAGAAAACAAAAAATCTTTAGTGTTTCAAGAAATGTTCAATGATACAAATGAAGTTATTATGATTGATATTGAGAACTTCCATATTAAGCCTAAAACGTTAAAAGCACCTACTACTTTTGTTGGGCCAATCACAAGAATTCCTAGTAAACACTTTAATGATAAAAAAACTAGAGCGAGATATGGTTTAAGAGAAGACATAGACATTGTTTGTCTTAGTTTAGGTGGAGGAAGAAGTAAAGAGAGCTTGTATATTGCAAAAACAACAATAGAATTATTTAATAGAACGAAAGATCCCTCATTAGGTTTAATTTATTTTGCGGGGGAAAATTACAAATACTTCAGTGAATATAAGAACAATGACCGATTTTATTTGGGTACAAATGAGTGGGATTACTATATGGATGTGCAAGCAATTGCAAACATAGTTATTACACGAGGGACATTTAATACATTGAGTGAATTAGCAACAATGGATATTCCATCTATTAGTATATTAGATGATACTAATCCAGTAGACAGATTTCACGCAAAAAATTTTGAGAAAATAGGTACAACTAATGTAATAGATTTAAATCAACTTACATCGGAAATCTTGTTAGAGAAAATAAATTTCTTTAGAAGAAATAAAGTTATACATAAGGAATTAGTAGAAAAATACAAGAATTCGATTGGGTTAAAAAAGGCTACTGCAATAATATCAAAGTATTTATAGAAGAACTTGAATAGGGTGATAATTTGAAGGCAGCTATTAATGCAGTCATTCACAAAACAAACAGAGATCGTCAAGAATTTTGTGTAAATAAAGAATGCCTTTTCCTGTATACAATCTTTAACCTTTCGTTTGAACCATTGTAGCCAATTCCGAACGTGCCTGATCAAACCCACGGTGGCAACGGGTGGCGAAACGCTAATTGTACTGGTCAAACTGGGAAACGAGAAACCGTTCTAGTGACTCTTTGTTCGGAAATTGTTCTTTACGTTTACTGTATTTCTTGATCTGCTTGTTAAAGGATTCATGAGTAAATGCTTGGCCAAATGGATGATGGGAAACGATAAAATGTGAAAATATAAGGGTTATTCAATAGCGTTTTCGCCACTTTTGGATACGCTACTTTCCACTTCTCTACGAATGTTTGTAGCACCGCCTGTCCATTTTCTAGGATTTCGGCTCGGTAAACTAATTTGAAATCTTCGCAAATCTTAGCCCGGTCAGCTACACGAACCTTGTGGGCGATATTGTGTGAAAGATGCACA
>NZ_JAALFC010000091.1 GCF_011058155.1 Litoribacterium kuwaitense
TGCAGTAGCAGTAGATGCAGATGGGTACGTCTATAGTGGGGCGCAGGACAATACTGTAAAGAA
This sequence comes from Litoribacterium kuwaitense, assembly GCF_011058155.1. NCBI lineage: Bacteria > Bacillati > Bacillota > Bacilli > Caryophanales > Bacillaceae > Litoribacterium > Litoribacterium kuwaitense. Next base: position 64 of record NZ_JAALFC010000091.1, read on the forward strand.
AATCTCACCTTCTGGGGACGAAGTATGGACTTTTACGGGGCACACTAGCTCTGTCCGTGCAGTAGCAGTAGACGCAGATGGGTACGTCTATAGTGGGTCATTGGACGATACAGTAAAGAAAATACTCCAAGGCATAAAAATAACGGGAGTTGATTAACAGATGATTTTAATAACAGACGAAACAGGTCGTGTAACCTTACGCACCAACGAACCGACGGAAACACAGCGCCAAAAAGGCGAAGAAGTCGCCGACCTTCCAACGCCAGAATCACGCGAAGGCAAACGCGCCGTGCTATATCTCGATGCGGATAACCAACCGTATTATCAATACGTTGACGCGCCGTTATCAGAAGAAGATACGCGCAAAAAGCTCGACGAAATCACGCAAGAAAACGCCGGACTCGTTATGGGTAACGCTTCACAAGACGTAAAAATCACGACACTCGAACAAGAGAACGCAACCTTAACGATGAAAATAGCGCAATTGGAGGCGAATGCGAATGTTTAAAACGATCAAAAAGTATTACGACGGTGGATTCGACGGCTACACGAACGAAGGCGTAAAGATTTTCGTCCTCGCGAATTGGATTACGCCGAAACAATACAAAGAAATCACCGGTATCGACTACGTACCAAGCCAATAAACGCCACCTAGGCGTATTTTTTTTTATGCGTTCACACGAAAGGAGGCGGCAAAAACGTGGATATAAACGAGTTTCACGGTCTCACGCGCAAGCACCGACAGGGATACACCGGCAAAGGCGTTAAAATAGCAGTCATCGACACCGGCGCATGGGAAGGGCACGACGCCTTACGTGATCGCGTCGTAGCACGCCGTAACTTCGTACAGCCGGATTATAACGACACTAGCGACACACACGGACACGGCACGAGAGTTGCCGGCACAGTCGCAAACGTAGCGCCAGAAGCGGAACTTTTAATCGCGAAAGTATCGACTGGCGCGTTTTCGCTTGCATACCATACGGCGCAGGCGGTCGATTGGGCGGTGGCACAAGGCGCGGACGTGATCAATATATCGAGGGGTAGCAAGTACGACAGCCACGCGCAATACCTAGCGATAAGACGTGCACTAGATGCGGGCGTACTCGTCGTGTGCGCTGTCGGCAATGATGGGGACGGCGACGCTACAACGGATGAGGTTCGTTATCCGGCTTCTTATGATGACGTGGTCGCGGTCGGTGCGGTAGATAAAGACCGTCGTCCGGCTCGCTTTAGTAATAGCGATGTATCGGTGGATTGCGTCGCTTTAGGCGTAAACGTCCGAGTGCCTAATAACGACCCTAGATGGCCGTCTGGTACGACGATCGAAGACGGCACTAGTTACGCTACGCCGATCGTGGCAGGTATAGGTGCTATTTTGGTACAGCAATACGGCAGAGATCGGTTGTGTGATCGCTTATTAGCGCACTGTGAGCCGATTGACGCGGATAGACGTCTAGTCGGCGAGGGGGTGGTTACTTTGCGTAGAGACGTTGAGTTAGCGCCTGCTGTAAAACAACCTGCTGATAAGGCGGCTTCGTGGGCGCAGTCATCTTGGGTGCGAGGATATAATGAAGGTTGGATTGACGGCACGCGTCCCTCTGATTATATAAGTCGTCAAGAATTGGTCGTTATATTAGATAGATTGATACCGCGAGAATAAATTACTTGGGGTCTTTTTTCATGCCTACTACAGATAAAAAAGGGGGCAAATCATGGCAAAGGAAGAAGGTGAGCTTGTGAATGATGAATTTTTGCAACGTACAGTTGAACGGCATCAAGACGACTTGCAACAACTCAAGCTCGACGTTAAAGACCTAGACAATCGCGCAGATAAAATGGAGAGACGACTTGATGTACATGACGTACACATTAATACGCTTAACGAATCGTTAGGCGAGATTAGGGATGACACTAAGTGGATTAGGCGAATGCTTACAAAAATTGTGGTTGGTGCTGTTGTTACGGCGGTTATTGGCACAGTTATCACTGCCGCCTTTTCTTCGCCAGTGCAGTAAGGAGGGTTTAAATGTGCACATTCCAAAGCATTCCGAAACTTTCTGATCAACGTCAATCCCTGCCGAAACACCGTTGGCGACGATACAAAGATTACGGTATAGCGTCTAAGCGATATATCGCCATCCATCATTCTCTAACCCTTTCCGGTTCGGCGGAAGCCTTTGCGAATTACCACGTCAATACCCACGACTGGCCAGGCATCGGTTATCATTT
>NZ_JAALFC010000092.1 GCF_011058155.1 Litoribacterium kuwaitense
AAAAGAAGTGAGGGAAATTACCGAAGGATCTTAACGTAAAAAGGAGAGGACTTCGTGAAAAAATGGAGATTGGCGCTGTGTCCATCATGCAGAAAGGGACACAGCGCTCGTGGAAAAAGAACGAAGTGTGGATCGGCTATTTGTTTTTGCTTCCCTCTGTATTTCTTTTAATCAGTATGGGTGTTTATCCACTCCTCCGCACTGTCATTCTGAGCCTTTATGATGCGACATTTGCTTCGGAAGGTGCCCAGTTTATCGGGTTTGGGAATTATGCTGCTCTGCTTGAAGATCCATGGTTTTGGATGGCGTTGAAGAACACGTGGGGCTTCACGATCATGACGGTGCTTGCTGAAACAGCTCTCGGACTCGGTGTGGCTTTGTTTCTTAACGTTTCTTTTAAAGGGCGGCGCTGGATGCGGGCAGCAGTACTCATTCCTTGGGCTGTTCCGACGGTTGTGTCGGCACGAATGTGGGAGTGGTTGTTAAATGCGGAATACGGATTAATCAATTATTTGCTCGTTCAAGCCAATATCATTTCTGAAAACTTTAATTGGCTTGGAAACATTGACACGGCGTTATACGCCACGATGGTGGCGGATGTATGGAAAACGACACCATTTATGGCGTTAATTCTTTTGGCAGGCCTTCAAGTGATATCCGATGAGGTCTATGAAGCTGCGGCGATTGACGGTGCGACGAAACTCCAGGCTTTTTTGAAAATCACATTGCCAATGCTTCTACCGACGTTAATCATGGGTGTCCTGCTGCGGTCGCTCGATGCATTTCGTGTGTTTGACCTGATTTATGTCATGACTGGTGGCGGGCCAGCCAATTCGACTGAGGTCTTATCGACTTATGCCTATAAGACAATATTTTCTTCTTCTGAAGTTAGTGAAGGTGCTGCAATTTCAACGACGATGGCATTGTCTGTCTTTGTTTTGGCAATCGTGTTGATCCTTTGTTTGCAACTGGTAAACCGGCGACTGGGAGGTGGAGCTTGATGAAAAGAGTCTTTTTTTGGATCATCGGCAGCTTGATTTTTGTTGGTCATGTTGGCCCGTTTGCCTGGCAGCTCATCACCTCTTTTAAATATGACCGTGATTTAGCTCGCTTGCCACCATTGTTGCCACCAGAAATAACGTTTGTTCATTATGAACGTTTGTTTGCGGGTTCTGACTTTTACTTGTACGTCATCAATAGCTTTATCGTGGCTTTAGGTGTCACTTTAGGCTGTTTAATGATCGGCAGTATGGCTGCCTACTCTTTGGCCCGGTTGCGAATCTGGGGGAGGGGTATGTTTTTAGGTGGTTTTTTAGCGCTGTCTATGTTTCCGCAAATCGCTGTCGTCATGCCTTTATACGATCTCGTGCAGCAGCTCGGCCTTTATAATACACACATTGGCTTAATTGTCACCTATACGTTAATTGGGTTGCCGCTCAGTGTATGGCTCATGTACGGCTTCTTTTTAAAAATACCTAAGCAGCTTGAGGAAGCGGCTTATATGGATGGATGTGGACAAGTAAGGTGCTATTGGAACATTGCGATGCCGCTTGTCACACCAGGCCTCGTCACTGGTGGGCTTCTCGTATTTATATTCGCGTGGAATGAGTTTTTGTTTGCGCTCACTTTTACAAACAGTCCTGATGCGCAAACGATTCCTGTTGGTATCGCGATGATGCCGCAACTCTTTTACATTCCATGGGGGGATATGGCGGCTGCGACGATCCTAGTGACGCTGCCTTTAATCGTCCTTGTACTCATTTT
>NZ_JAALFC010000093.1 GCF_011058155.1 Litoribacterium kuwaitense
GGCTTTATGGGCGAAATCACTGAGTCCGCACAAATGCTGAGTACGATGGCAGAAGAGCTTCAAACGACTTTAAGTCGGTTTACCGTTGGGGAAAATAAAGACGTTTCGTAAGTTATGAAAATCCGACAAGACCATTCAACCCTTGGTTCAAATACCAAGGGTTGAATGCCCTATAGAACTCGGCGTATCTATTAGATGATGTAGATATAGTCTCAACGGACAGAAAAAGCCGAGCGTCTTCTCAAAAGCCTTAGTGTTTCACATGAAACTTCCTTGTTGTTCCCACGCTGTCTTCCCTTAAAAAAACCCTTAAACCATCATTTTATTATGTATTTTAAATACACTAACATCCTATGTTATAGGCTCTACCAAAGGCCTGCATATTAAAAATAAATACAAAAAATGAGCTTAATCAAGGAGGATCATATGAAAAAGCAACTCAAAAACAAAGACCTCAGCAAATCTCGCGGGATCTTCAAAAGTATATCGACGAAATTATCCTCCGTTCTATTGATTGCCATTGTCTTAGTTTTTTCAGCAACTGGATGGCTTATTCATTCGTCGACGAAAGAACAAATGGTGAAAGATATCGAAGCGAGTCTCGCCACAAAAAGCAGTGCCGTCTCTGATCAAGTCGATGCGATGTTTGCGGAAAAAGCGACCATTGTAAAACAGATGGCCGCGAATCAAGACATGATAGACTTGGTAAAGTCTGTGCAGCCAACAGATGATGTAATGTCCAATACACATTTTAAGAGTGTAATGAAATCCTTAGAAAATGTCGCTCGTACAGATCAATCACTCGTAACTGTATGGGTAGCTGGAAATTCAGCTAATTTCATCCTTGGCAATAATCATCTCGCTGAGGGAAACTATGACATAAAAAGCCTACCATGGTATGAAGAGGCACTCAGCCAGACGGATGTCTTTTTTACCGAGCCTTATTACGATGACATTACCGAAAAAACGGTGTTAACAGCGGCTCTCCCAATTCATGATCAAGGAGAAATAAAAGGGTTTGTCGGTGTTGATTTGCTATTAGATCAGCTTCCCCAGCTCATGCAATCATATAACCTTGAAGAAAATGTGTATACGTTCTTATTATCAAAAGATGGAACTGTGCTGTACCATCCGGATGAAGAGCTGATTTTGAACCAAAAGCTACCCGACATTGAAGGAGATTTAGGTCAAATTGGTTCAGCGATGGTCGAGGGCGACATTGGCTTAAGATTAAGCTGGGTCAATGACCGAAGCGAATACATCGGCTACTCACAAGTACCAACTGCCGATTGGTCGGTCGGTGCTGCCATCCCTGCAGAAGATGCCTTGTCAGGTCTTGATTCGATCACAATCAATATGGTCGTTTATTTCGTTGTCGCGTGTGCCCTATTAATCCTCATTGTCTATGTGTTAACCAGACACATGCTCAAGCCGATTCCGAAAATGATGAGCGTCTTAAAACAGCTTGCCTCTGGTGACTTAACCCCGCGTCTGCACATTCAGTCTAAAGACGAAATGG
>NZ_JAALFC010000094.1 GCF_011058155.1 Litoribacterium kuwaitense
GCACAAATTCCCGTTCGAGCAACGGCAAGACGACGTGACCACCACCGAACACGAACGACCCCGCCCGATAAAACATATCGCTTAGCGCGAGCCATGATGACGTTTTGATGGGTCGTTGGGATCACGCTCATGAACATCAGCATGAATAGATAGGTAGAAAAGTGGGACACAACTTTTACAACTGAAAAAATGAAATCTCCTTGTTTTTTATAAAAGAGAGAATATGAGGATGGTATTGTTCTTAACAGTCTAGCTGACGAAATTTTTGTATGTTGTGGCTTATCTATCCGCTGTTTTAGACTCTCATAATAATGAAAAGTGCATTTGAGATGTCGGATCAGCACGAATTATCTTTAGTTTTGACGGGATTATTTTCCATTAAAATCCAAAATTGTAATACAGAGAAAACAATTAAGGCAACAAGAAAGACATTCCAAGCTTTCTTACTCACTTTAAACCGGCGAATCTGTATTTAGTACTCAACGACAGAGTAAGCATATCAAGCAGTCTTTGAATATATTTAATTCTATATTAAAAGTCGTTTTCAATAGAGATGCAAAGCCTTTCCTCGGTTTACAACCGAGGAAAGGACGCATCTTAGAATTAACTTTCATTTGACAGAGTACGTGCAAAGCTATTTTTGTCCCAACCTCTAGAAAATTTGATTTAATAAGAAACTCCTTCGTCAATCAGATAAATCCATACGGATGTTCTTGAGACCCCTGCAGAAACATACACATTTATTTCATGTAAAGACCATAAGCCTGTCGCCGGATCTTGCTGACGAAGCCAAGTTCGAACTTGCTCCCTAGAGTTATTCAAAATTATCGGATCAGTTGCTAAATTAGTCGTATTTAAAGTGTAGTTATCTAAAGCGTAACCTTCCATTGCACTATCAAACTGAGTCGAACGTTTTAAATCAATTTTGATAGGAACCGAAGCAGCTCGCATATTTAAAGTTAAACTTGCACCTACACTTGTAGTTTTTGTATAAGTGAAAATAACATTTCCTAATGTGAACTCTAAACTACTACCTGTATCACTAAGATCTACATTGTAAACCGCATACGGTGCTCCACCACCCGGAGAAGCTGGTCCTGTAGGGCCTGTGACACCCGCTGGCCCTGTAGGACCTGTGACACCTGCTGGTCCTGCTGGTCCCGTTGCACCTGTTGGTCCGGCGACACCACTTAGGATTGCTTCGTAATCAGGTGAGCTACCCGGTGTCCCAGTTGGCGGAGCATTAACAACAACATAAAGCTTACCATCATATGAAACGACTTCTCCCTTTGTATAAGAGCCACTCTGTCCAGGATCCCATGTCGTTACATTGTCCAACCCTACACCAGTCGCACCTGTTGGCCCTGTTGGTCCCGTTGCACCTGTTGGTCCGGCGACACCACTTAGGATTGCTTCGTAATCA
>NZ_JAALFC010000095.1 GCF_011058155.1 Litoribacterium kuwaitense
GCATCATTTTACTATAATCTAATTATACGTATTTAAAAATATTCACATCAACTGAATCTATAAGACCTATTTTTTCTTTTAAGTCCCAAAGTTTTATCTCTGATGTTTCATCATTTTCTTTAAAGGGTTGTAATTCTACAGATGTTGTATGGAAAACTGGGTTAAATTTAATTTTTCCAGTCATTATATTTTTAACTTTTAATAACCCCTTAAATTCCAAATCTGAAACTACTTGTCCAGTTTCCTCATAAAGTTCTCTAATAGCACATTTCTTTGGTGTCTCATTTTGTTCCCTTTTTCCTGCTGGCAATTCCCATTGATTTCTCAAAGTGTTATAACATATAAGATATTTATCATCATACTTTACTACTGCATATGAACCTGCAATAGGTTTAAAGTTATTTATTTCTTCTTCTCCAGCATTTATAAAACCTATAAACTCAAAGCCATTATTTTTGACATCAATCAAATATATAACCCTCCTTAGCATAAAAGGTACTAAAATAATCTTTAGTTCCTGTTTCTTGAACTAACCTTGAATCAAGAATGATCAATTCTTTACCCTCAAATAAGAGTCATAAATGAGGTTAATAATTAAATTCCTTACTCTGAGTTTATGTGTTTTTTTGTTCTTTTTTTCGTAAACCCCAACAAATATTGTAGAGCCCAAAAAAGAGATGCTCCCACAGTGTTCTAATCTGTGTTAGCATCCCTTATCTGTCAAAACTCTTGACATATCAAAAATTAAACTATTATGCAGTGACGTCCCAGGCAGGATTCGAACCTGCGACCCACAGCTTAGAAGGCTGGTGGCATAGGGTATTACTCTGTAGTGGAAGTGAAGGTAAAACCTATCACATCAAGGGTTTTGGAGATTAAATGACATGCGTAGAGTGCTAAATAACTAAAAATAAAGGAAATCCTGCCCCAAGTCTGCCCCATTCTGCCCCAATTGAACCACCCCCACTTAACACTCTGACGAGCTGTTTGAAGTAGGAGATTCCTAAGAACACCAGCGTAACCGCCAGTTATTGATTAGGCTATCCCCGTAGTTCCTACGGTTAGAAGCCTTATCGCTTCGTTTTTAAGATTTTGTCCTGCGTTCATATCTCGATTGTGATGCATACCACAAGAGGGGCAATCCCACTCGCGAAGGTTGAGATTCTTAACGTCTTTGTTTTTATAGCCACAACAAGAACACAGTTGAGAACTTGCAAATGTTTTTCCAACAACAACTAATTGTTTGCCATACCATTTGCATTTATACTCTAACATTGCTCTGAATTGTGACCATGATGCTTCACTGATGGCTTTAGCTA
>NZ_JAALFC010000096.1 GCF_011058155.1 Litoribacterium kuwaitense
AGGACACACCCGTTCCCATGCCGAACACGGAAGTTAAGCTCTCCAGCGCCGATGGTAGTTGGGGTCCGCCCCTGCAAGAGTAGGACGTTGCCAGGCTTTACATGTTTTACATATAGTATACTTCGGAGGATTAGCTCAGCTGGGAGAGCACCTGCCTTACAAGCAGGGGGTCGGCGGTTCGATCCCGTCATCCTCCACCATCTTCGCCGGTCTAGCTCAATTGGTAGAGCAACTGACTTGTAATCAGTAGGTTGGGGGTTCAAGTCCTCTGGCCGGCACCAGCTAAGAGCCATTAGCTCAGTCGGTAGAGCATCTGACTTTTAATCAGAGGGTCGGAGGTTCGAATCCTCCATGGCTCACTTTAATACATGCGGGTGTGGCGGAACTGGCAGACGCGCTAGACTTAGGATCTAGTGTCCTTGTGACGTGGGGGTTCGACTCCCTTCACCCGCATCGCTTTAAATATATATTTTGCGGAAGTAGTTCAGTGGTAGAACATCACCTTGCCAAGGTGGGGGTCGCGGGTTCGAATCCCGTCTTCCGCTCTACGTCCTTATCAATGCCGGGGTGGCGGAACTGGCAGACGCACAGGACTTAAAATCCTGGGGTGGGTTACCACCGTGCCGGTTCGAGTCCGGCCCTCGGCACCAAATATCATGCGCCCGTAGCTCAATTGGATAGAGCGTTTGACTACGGATCAAAAGGTTAGGGGTTCGACTCCTCTCGGGCGCGCCATTTATAATATATTTTATCGGGAAGTGGCTCAGCTTGGTAGAGCACCTGGTTTGGGACCAGGGGGTCGCAGGTTCGAATCCTGTCTTCCCGACCATTTTTGGGGCCTTAGCTCAGCTGGGAGAGCGCCTGCCTTGCACGCAGGAGGTCAGCGGTTCGATCCCGCTAGGCTCCACCATTTTTATTTTTGCCCTTTGAAAACTGAACAAAAGCCAAGCGTACAAACGTGCCATGTCGAGACATCGACATGTAAAACAAACAACTGTGCAAAGGACGAATCGCTTCTATATATAGAAGGTAGATTCAAAAAACTCTTATGGAGAGTTTGATCCTGGCTCAGGACGAACGCTGGCGGCGTGCCTAATACATGCAAGTCGAGCGGATGAAGGGAAGCTTGCTTCCCGGATTCAGCGGCGGACGGGTGAGTAACACGTGGGCAACCTGCCTGTAAGACTGGGATAACTCCGGGAAACCGGGGCTAATACCTGATAATCCTTGAACCCGCATGGGTTTAAGATGAAAGATGGCTTCGGCTATCACTTACAGATGGGCCCGCGGCGCATTAGCTAGTTGGTGAGGTAA
>NZ_JAALFC010000098.1 GCF_011058155.1 Litoribacterium kuwaitense
GCGATCCAATATCGCGGTTGCTAACACGTCGTCTCCAAACGTTTTCCCCCATTCTAGATACGATTTATTTGAAGTAATGATCATAGCGCCTTTTTCATAACGCTTAGAAATGACTTGAAATAAAAGGTTCGCCGTGACTTCATCGAAGTCAAAATATCCGATCTCATCTAAAATGATTAAGTCTGGCTTACATAGACGTCTCTGTAAATAAGAGAGTGTTCCTTTTTGAAGAGCTTTTTGACATTGTTCCCCCAATTCGTCTGCTGTCATAAATAAAACGTGATAGCCCTTGGCTAACGCTTCTAATCCAAATCCAATGGCCAAATGTGTCTTTCCTACACCAGGCGGTCCCAGTATAATTCGATTCTCCCCATTTGCGATAAAGCGACAGGTACAGGTTTCTTTCACACGCTGCTCACTGATGCTGGGTTGAAAGCTAAAATCAAACTCATGGATCGTTTTCGTATAAGGAAACTTCGCCTTTCGGATTCGTTTCGCTAATGCCTCTGATTCTCGATTTTCCCACTCTTGCTTCACCAAGGTGTCAAGAAAGTCAAAATATGATAGAGTATTGGCAGAAGCACTTTCAACCAGTTCATCTAGTTGTTGTGCGGTTTGCTGCCATCCGAGCGCCTGAAGGCGTTCTTCGAGTAATGAATGATTCATGTTATTCTCCTTCCTCGAGCGCAGCGTATATAGCTAATGATCGACTTTCAACGGTCGGTATTGGAGCAGGGGAATCTGGGGTCGCCAAACCATGTAGATTCATTTCCTGCTCTTTTTTTGTTCCCGGCAAACCTGTATAGTGCTCACGCTTCATGGTCATTTGATGTTTTCCGTCGATCAATGGGTGTACGGCAATTCGCTCATATTCATCGTATAGTTCGAGCATACCTTCATTGGTTTCATGCACTTTCACTTGCTGTCCAGCGTACCGGTAGGGTACGGAATATTTATTCTGCTGATAGGAAATAAAACAATCCTTACTCACTTCCCGGAGTTCCCATTGTCTTATTTGATACAGTGGTTTCGTATTCCACGGAATTAAGAGCGTGCGCTCTTCTATAAAGCGGTCATTAGGACATTGCTGCGTGGTCTGATTCCGTTTTTTATGAACCACTTTATCCAACCATTTCCGTACTTCTGCGTTTAAGTCTTCTAGCGTTTCAGGAAGACGCCGCTTAAGAAAATTTGATTTTAAATAGGCAACGGCCCTTTCCACTTTACCTTT
>NZ_JAALFC010000099.1 GCF_011058155.1 Litoribacterium kuwaitense
GAGGATGGCAAGGTGGTCTTCTGGCGATGGTCGCCATCTTTTTACCAGCATTTTTGTTAATCGCAGGAACACTTCCTTTTTGGCAGGAAATGCGTCATTTGCCAAAGATGCGAGGCGCGGTGCTTGGAATTAATGCCGCCGTTGTCGGTATTTTGGCTGCCGCTTTGTATCAGCCGATCTGGACGTCGTCCATTACTGCTGCGATTGATGTCGCGTTAGTGGCCATTTTGTTTGTCATGTTAAAAAGCTGGAATGTCCCACCGTGGGTCGTCGTCATTACAGGCGCGCTCTGTGGATGGGGGGTCTCTTTAATCGGGTAAGTGTTGAGGATGGGGGAAATATAGGCTACAATATTTGCTTGGGTTTAAGAGCAAGGACAAAAATACACACACCAAGCTCCTAAACCTTTACTACACTTGAGATTGTGAAAAACAAGGGTGTGAAATAGGAGTTGTGTATGTATTCAAATATAATGTTTCCATAGATAGCGTTGTACAAAGAGTGTCTTGCTGTCAAACGTGTTAACGTTTATTTCAAAGAGCTCTCGGGCTGACAAGATTCGTCATCAGACAGGAAAGAAATACAAATGAAGTACTGTCACTAAGATTGGCTACAGATCAGATGAACGCAAAAATGTTACAAGATTTATCACTAGCGTTGCATAAAACTTCGTTGAATATTCTGTAAACACTTTCTTCCTGAAAAGTGCCAAAAAGGCAAAGCCTCGAATAAAAGTGGCACTGTCCATTTGGTGAAATTATACAGTTAAGCAAAAGGGACAACGACAGGTCATTAGCTAAGTGCTGTTTTTTTGTTCAAAACGACGGAGCCAAATGTATGCTGGTTTCCAGATGGCCGCTTTTAGCCAACGGCTAATTCGAAGCAGTGTTTTCTTGCTTTTTGTCGTCTCCAACTGGATGAGGACATGTAGACAGTAAGTAATGAGCGCGAGGTAAATTTGATTTTGTATCGCTGTTTCACTCATCCCATAAAAATGTTTGATTTCTACATGTTGCTTCAGCCATTTAAAGAACAGC
>NZ_JAALFC010000100.1 GCF_011058155.1 Litoribacterium kuwaitense
TCATGTCCGTCATCGGACAGGTAAGAAGGCAAGGCTTCATTTCCAGTTGGTGACGCTTGTTTATAATGCCTCCAGAATGGCCACAGATCGAATTAAAAAGATGAAAGCGGAACAAATGTCCAAGGCAGCGTGAATTAAAGCACGATATATTTTAAAAAAACATGTAAAACACCAAGGGACTACTCTACATTTTTTTTAAAAAGGGACTTATGAAATTAACTCGAGTGATAAAAAAATTACAGAATTAATAAAAGGAGCTCAAAAAGGAGTAGAACAAGACAAACAAGAAATTTTAAAACGGTTTGAGCCTTTAGTTCTTAGTCTCATTAAAAACGAAGATCCCCAAATTCAAGAAGATTTTAAACAGGAGCTATTTAAGGAGTTGTTAGAAATCATAGAAAGAATGAATGTACCTAATTCATACGATGAGAAGGATTGTCAATAATTTTGTGTGAATTAAGAATTCCATTTTTCACTAAAACTTTTGACGACTGAAACAGGATCTGTTCGCCTGCGTTACGGCACGCTTTTCCCTTCGATTTTTCGAAGCCAGATATATGCAGACTTCCATAAAGAAGCTTTCAAATAACGGCTAATCTGTAAGTAAGTTCGCTTACTATGGGTTCGCAGTTGGGCAAGGACATTCAGGCAATAGACAATCATGGCGATATATACTTGATTGTGCATGTTCAAATGTTTTTTTATCCATCTGAAGAATAGTTCAATTGCCCAACGAGACTTATATAGTTCTGCGATTTCACCCGCAGACAAATCAAATCGATTCGTTACCAGGTTCAGTTGGTTTCCTTTGGAATCCAGTACTTTTAAGAAACGAAATGTGTTTTCCGACCGGTTTTGCGTGGTGCCAATGACGACCATTTCATCGGACAACACGTCAGAGT
>NZ_JAALFC010000101.1 GCF_011058155.1 Litoribacterium kuwaitense
TAGGTCGTGTCTGAAAACTCGTCACTGTGTCAATTTGAAAATTGCAGCTACGTATACAAATGCTAGGAAGGACGTGGCCAACTTGTCGTAACGAGTAGCCACACGGCGAAAGTGTTTTATCTTATTGAAAAAGCACTCAACTAAGTGGCGTTCTTTGTAGCGGTACCAATCGACTTTCCACGGCTGTTTACGATTTGCTTTAGGCGGAATGGTGTAAGATGCCTGCTTCGACGTTACCCACTTCCGAAACGCTTCAGAGCCATACGCTTTGTCACCTATGATGTGGCTTCCTGTAAGGTCAAATTCCTGAAGCAAATCGATAGCCGGAACGGAATCAAAGACTTGACCACCCGTTAGAAGGAAAGCAAGGGGATTTCCTAATCCATCGACGACCGTATGAAGTTTGGTTGTCTTTCCACCACGACTGACGCCGATATGCTGATTCACTTCGTGTCCTTCTGCGTTTTTTTAGCACCAGCACTGTGTTGATGAGCTTTAACCGATGTCGAATCGATACTTAAGTTCTCAAAATCAGGTTCCACTTGAAGGGCTTGAAAGATATCGACAAGTAATCCAGCATTTCTCCATTTGCAGAACCGACTGTACACCGTTTTCCAGGACCCAAACCGTTCTTCCGGCAAGTCTCGCCAAGCCGCACCACTGCTTGCGATCCATAGAATGGCATTAAACATCGTACGATTATTTAATTTTGACGGACGTCCTGTTTGATAGGGCGGAAACATGTCCTTAATTTGTTCCCACTGTTCATCGTTTATTTCGTACCGTCTTTGCGTCATGCTCGTCGCTCCATTCATTTTTCACCAATCGTACCACATTATTCTTTAGTTTTCAGACAGGTCCTA
>NZ_JAALFC010000102.1 GCF_011058155.1 Litoribacterium kuwaitense
TGTGAATATCGGTGTTAAAATCCTCAATAATAACGGTTTAAAATTCCCCAGTTTTCACTGATAATCTAACTCGACAGAGATAGATTGGAAGTGTTGGAATGACGTTATTGTTGGAGGATTTTTTATGATCAGAGAATTGAAACAGAAAGGTTGGACAATTAGTGCGATTGCAAGGGAGACAGGCTTTGATCGCAAAACGATTCGGAAACATCTGGAGGCCGAAACAGCTCCACAATCTACAAAACGAAAGAAAAGAGAAAGTAAGCTAGATCCGTACAAACCATACCTGCTTGACCGAATTAAGGAAGGCACCACGAATTGTTCTGTCTTGATGGAGGAAATTCAAGCGAAAGGATATGAAGGAAAAAGTACAATCCTCCGAGAGTTTGTCCAACCCTTTCGGGAAGCACCCAAGAAACAAGCAACCGTTCGGTTTGAAACGATGCCGGGAAGGCAGGCGCAAGTGGATTGGGCAGAGAATGTGGGGCAATTTTATGTAGATGGAGTAAAACGTCCGTTATACGCCTTCATTATGATCTTAAGTTATTCCCGTAAACGTTACATCGAATTCACAACGGATATGACGCAAGAGACGCTGATGAAATGCCATATGAATGCGTTCAGCTATTTCAATGGGATTCCCCAGCAACTGCTTTACGATAATATGCGGACTGTCGTCACGAAACACAGTGTCAGCCAGATCCGATTCAATAAAAA
>NZ_JAALFC010000103.1 GCF_011058155.1 Litoribacterium kuwaitense
GATGTGCTAGGAAAGAATGTGAAGGCAAAAGCTGACGTTGAGCTTCACTTTAAACGGACTGCTGGTCAAGGGTTTGTGTTCAACGTTGAAGTAGACGGAGAAGCGCTAGAGCGGGCAAACAAGCCAATCCGTATCAACATGCCGTATAAGCCAACTCAACTTGAGATGCAAAAGACGCACAACATTGTCGTCAAACGTATCGATAACTTGCAAGCGGTGATTGTACCAAACGCACGCTTTAATGAGAATTCTAAAGCAGTGATATTGGAAACAAATCACTTCGGTCAATACCATATCGAATATGTGAGCAAAAGCTTTGCAGATATCGCCACCTACGATTGGGCAAAAGGGGCGATTGAAGGATTAGCTGCACGCGACGTCATTCAAGGAACAGGCGAGAATCAATTCGCTCCGGAGCGCGCAGTGACAAGAGCCGAATTTATAACGATGTTAGTAAGAGCACTTGATCTACAGGCACAACGTGGAGAAACGTCCTTTACAGATGTAAATCAAGACGCGTATTACTATGAGCCACTCAACGTTGCTAAAGATCTAGGTATCGTTCAAGGAACGGGCGACAACCGCTTTAACCCGAATGCGCACATCGCTCGTCAAGACTTATTCACAATGACGGCTCGCGC
>NZ_JAALFC010000104.1 GCF_011058155.1 Litoribacterium kuwaitense
AAAAGCCTCTAGTGAGAAAATGGGTGCCCGTACCGCAAACCGACACAGGTAGGCAGGGTGAGAATCCTAAGATGCTCGGGAGAACTCTCGTTAAGGAACTCGGCAAAATGACCCCGTAACTTCGGGAGAAGGGGTGCTCTGTTAGGGTGCAAGCCCGAGAGAGCCGCAGTGACAAGGCCCAAGCGACTGTTTAGCAAAAACACAGGTCTCTGCAAAGCCGTAAGGCGAAGTATAGGGGCTGACACCTGCCCGGTGCTGGAAGGTTAAGAGGAGGCGTTATCCCTTCGGGAGAAGCGCTGAATTGAAGCCCCAGTAAACGGCGGCCGTAACTATAACGGTCCTAAGGTAGCGAAATTCCTTGTCGGGTAAGTTCCGACCCGCACGAAAGGTGCAACGACTTGGGCACTGTCTCAACGAGAGACCCGGTGAAATTATAGTATGCGTGAAGATGCGCATTACCCGCGACAGGACGGAAAGACCCCGTGGAGCTTTACTGTAGCCTGATATTGAATGTGGGTACAGCTTGTACAGGATAGGTAGGAGCCATCGAAGCCGGACCGCCAGGTTCGGTGGAGGCGCCGGTGGGATACTACCCTGGCTGTATCGACCTTCTAACCCAGTCCCGTGATCCGGG
>NZ_JAALFC010000105.1 GCF_011058155.1 Litoribacterium kuwaitense
ATGCCAATCGAACTTGGAGATAGCTGGTTCTCCCCGAAATAGCTTTAGGGCTAGCCTCAAGGAACGAGCCGCGGAGGTAGAGCACTGATTGGATGAGGGGCCCCTCTCGGGTTACCGAGTTCAGTCAAACTCCGAATGCCGCAGGCTTAGACTTGGGAGTCAGACGGCGAGTGATAAGATCCGTCGTCGAAAGGGAAACAGCCCAGATCACCAGCTAAGGTCCCTAAGTATCCGTTCAGTGGAAAAGGATGTGGAGTTGCCCAGACAACCAGGATGTTGGCTTAGAAGCAGCCATCATTGAAAGAGTGCGTAATAGCTCACTGGTCGAGTGACTCTGCGCCGAAAATGTACCGGGGCTAAACGGATCACCGAAGCTGTGGGTGAACACCTGATGGTGTTCGCGGTAGGGGAGCGTTCCAGAGGCAGAGAAGCCTGATCGTGAGGACAGGTGGAGCGTCTGGAAGTGAGAATGCCGGTATGAGTAACGAATGAGGAGTGAGAATCTCCTCCATCGAAAGCCTAAGGTTTCCTGAGGAAGGCTCGTCCGCTCAGGGTTAGTCGGGACCTAAGCCGAGGCCGAAAGGCGTAGGCGATGGATAACAGGTTGAGATTCCTGTACCACCTAATTTT
>NZ_JAALFC010000106.1 GCF_011058155.1 Litoribacterium kuwaitense
AGGTGGCACCGGCTTCATGAAAAGAGACCCTCGTGATTATAAAGATTTTAATCATATCTTGTGGGAACGCTCGTTCATATTGCCTGAGCATAAACGGGCATTGCAACGCCATTACGAAGACTCGTCTAGGCAAGAGCCACCAGCTATTGCAGAAGAGCTTGCTGAAAAGCACTATCAACTATTAAAGAAAGCTGTAGAGGAAGGGGCGAGGGTGTCCATTCGGTATTGGAAACGGAAGGACGGCCAGTACTACAAAGTATTTGGCGTGCCGCTTAACTTAGACAACATATTTCTGACAGTTGAAATTAGAAATCATTACATTGTTGTGGAATATATAACTCATTTATCGGTGGTGGGCATGGAATGGTGACGAGAAGGCAGGAAGAGAATTCGCGCTTATTTAGAAGAAAGAGGGTTTCCGCCCACCGTGAGGGAGATTGGCAAGAAGGGCAGCCGCGTACTATGAGGATAAGTTGAAGCCCCTGGTTTTGTGGGCTGTTTTTATCGTTTTCTGACAGAAGACTCCCACATCAAGGACTGTTAGGACGTTGTCCAACGAGTAAGTGGGAGATGAATGTCGGTTAGGCGTGATTCAAAAA
>NZ_JAALFC010000107.1 GCF_011058155.1 Litoribacterium kuwaitense
GAAGCCACGCGTTTAGATTCAATCAGCTTCTCACAGCTCGGCAGACGATTGCGCCAGGTACCAACGGAATTCTTTCAGGCGATTTTTCTCGATCTGGTCACGCAGATTCATGAAGCGACGGATTTTCAAACGCGACGCAAGTGGACAAATTCCGGCAAACTATATCTGGTATCAAGCTTCTTCTGCGGCTCGTGTTCATGGAAAATGGCTGTTCTTATTCCGATCAGGCGGTCTTGACGAATGCCAAAGAACATGATCGCGGCCAGTTGGAAATGCTCGTCGATGACAAGGAATGCATGTATGTGTTCGACCGAGGATACTTTGATTACGAACGGTTCGACCGCATGACGGATGAGGGCTATTTCTTCGTCTCTCATCTTCGAAAAAACGCGGTCGTTCGGTCACTCGAACACTTCAAATTGCCGGACGACTCTGACGTGTTGTCCGATGAAATGGTCGTCATTGGCACCACGCAAAACCGGTCGGAAAACACATTTCGTTTCTTAAAAGTACTGGATTCCAAAGGAA
>NZ_JAALFC010000108.1 GCF_011058155.1 Litoribacterium kuwaitense
ATATAATCACTTTTTAGCACGTTGGAACGATACATACAAGGAAACAGGCAAAGGACTCACTTACAATTCATGTTCTGCCGAATTAACGCAGCTAAAAAAAGAATTCGTATGGTTGAAAGAAGTCGACAGCGTTGCTATTCAATCCTCACTTAAAAACCTTGCGGATTCGTATTCACGATTTTTCAAGAAACAGAATAAAGCACCACGTTTCAAGTCGAAAAAGAATAACGTACAATCCTACACAACAAAGCATACGAACGGCAATATTGCGATTGTAGGAAACAAAATCAAGTTACCCAAACTTGGATTAGTCAAGTTCGCAAAAAGTCGTGAGGTTGAGGGGCGTATTCTTAACGCTACAATCAGACGAAACCCAAGTGGTCAATACTTTGTATCGATTTTTGCTGAAACAGAAGTGCAACCATTAGAAAAACAGGTTCTTCTGTCGGTATTGACGTTGGTCTTAAAGATTTTGCGATTCTTTCTACAGGGCAAATATTTGGCAACCCTCAATGGTTTC
>NZ_JAALFC010000109.1 GCF_011058155.1 Litoribacterium kuwaitense
AAAGGCAATCATTACGACAGCGAAAGGACACGACAGGAATCAACTAGAAGTTCTCGTTGATGACAAGGAAGCCATGTATGTGTTTGACCGCGGATACGTTGACTACGATCGGTTTGACCGGATGACAGATGATGGATATTTTTTCGTTTCAAGACTAAAGAAGAATGCCGTCATCCGTGAGGTGGAATCCTTTTCCTTGCCCAATGATTCTCCCATTTTATCGGACAAAATGGTTTACATCGGGACGGCTCAAAACCGGGCAGAAAACCTGTTTCGCCTCTTTGAAGTGGCGGATACCAAAGGAAACATCCTTCGATTAATCACGAACCGATTTGATTTGGATGCAGAAGAAATCAGCGAAATCTACCGTTCACACTGGGACATAGAGCTGTTCTTTAAATGGCTGAAGCAACATGTAGAAATCAAACATTTTTATGGGATGAGTGAAACAGCGATACAAAATCAAATTTACCTCGCGCTCATTAC
>NZ_JAALFC010000110.1 GCF_011058155.1 Litoribacterium kuwaitense
ATTCAGTCATGATTGCTGTCCCATTACAGACAGCGGGTTTCCCCATTCGGAAATCCCCGGATCAAAGCTTACTTACAGCTCCCCGAGGCATATCGGTGTTCGTCCCGTCCTTCTTCGGCTCCTGGTACCAAGGCATCCACCGTGCGCCCTTTCTACCTTCACTTCTTTCGTGACGCTTTCTTTACTGATGCTTTTTTTGTCGGTTATCTAGTTTTCAAGGATCCTCTGATACATACATTTGGTGGAGCCTAGCGGGATCGAACCGCTGACCTCCTGCGTGCAAGGCAGGCGCTCTCCCAGCTGAGCTAAGGCCCCAAATAAAGGTATATATACAATTAAACGTCATCTGCTTGTGGCATTTCGAACAATAAAGTACGAAATGGTGGGCCTGAGTGGACTCGAACCACCGACCTCACGCTTATCAGGCGTGCGCTCTAACCGGCTGAGCTACAGGCCCACAGACAAATGAAGCACGTACGATGAAT
>NZ_JAALFC010000111.1 GCF_011058155.1 Litoribacterium kuwaitense
TTTTTTGTCGGTTATCTAGTTTTCAAGGATCCTCTGATACATACATTTGGTGGAGCCTAGCGGGATCGAACCGCTGACCTCCTGCGTGCAAGGCAGGCGCTCTCCCAGCTGAGCTAAGGCCCCAAATAAAGGTATATATACAATTAAACGTCATCTGCTTGTGGCATTTCGAACAATAAAGTACGAAATGGTGGGCCTGAGTGGACTCGAACCACCGACCTCACGCTTATCAGGCGTGCGCTCTAACCGGCTGAGCTACAGGCCCACAGACAAATGAAGCACGTACGATGAATCCAATACGCGCGTGAAAGGTAATTACCCTCTCAAAACTGACAAAAGCCATGACGTATGAGGGCGTGCGCCCCCCGCTTTGATGTTCGTCGTCCGCCTTCATCCGGCAACGGATGAAACCGTACGCGACATTTCCTTAGAAAGGAGGTGATCCAGCCGCACCTTCCGATACGGCTACCTTGTTACGACTT
>NZ_JAALFC010000112.1 GCF_011058155.1 Litoribacterium kuwaitense
AGGTCTTTTGGCAAAGGGAATCATGGCGTAATGGGCAAGTCGCGCATTCTTTGGGTTGTGTGTATTTCAAGGTTTTGTACTTTGGATCAAAGCTGTCGTTACGATAAGAATGTTCTCGGACGCATGTAGGTGTGAAATGTTCATCGTATCCGACGATTTCCCCTTCATTGCGTCGGTTATATGGAATGACAGCTTGTAGCTCCTGATCGATTAACTGTTGATAGATTGGTTCATAATCGTAGCCGGCATCGAAAAGGGAAGATCGCGATCAATTTTCTTTAATAAAGGGATCGCTGCTTTTCCATCATTGAGATTTCCTGACGTCATCATGTGCGTAAGAATGTATTGACTCTTTGTGCTGACGGCTAAATGTCCTTTATTGTGAATATCGGTGTTAAAATCCTCAATAATAACGGTTTAAAATTCCCCAGTTTTCACTGATAATCTAACTCGACAGAGATAGATTGGAAGTGTTGGA
>NZ_JAALFC010000113.1 GCF_011058155.1 Litoribacterium kuwaitense
ACATGCTCAAGCCGATTCCGAAAATGATGAGCGTCTTAAAACAGCTTGCCTCTGGTGACTTAACCCCGCGTCTGCACATTCAGTCTAAAGACGAAATGGGACAGGTGGCCACAAGCATTAACACGATGGCGGATTCCTTTACCGAAACGATACATCACGTCCATCAGTCGGTCGATACGCTCGCCGCCTCTTCCCAACAGCTCACCGCTGTGTCCGAGGATTCAAGCCAATTTTCCAACCATGTCGTAGAGTCGGCTCAGGAAATTGTCAAAGGGGCGGAAATGCAAAAAGAAACGACCGAGCAAACGTACGTCGCGATGGAAGAAATGGCGATTGGCGTGCAAAAAGTCGCCGAATCCGCCACGTCCGTGTCTGAACAAACGTCCACCTCTGCCGAAGAAGCATCACAAGGCTATAACGAAATCCAGCACGCCATCGAACAGATGGAGCACGTCAAAGATACGGTCGGCAA
>NZ_JAALFC010000114.1 GCF_011058155.1 Litoribacterium kuwaitense
TTTTGCTTTTGATAGTTCTTTGCTTCATCTAGTTTACATTTTCGTTTTAATGCTAATTCCTGTCGTCTAGACAGAATACGTTGTTCTTTTGCTAGTTTTTCTTCTAATGTGCGAAACCATTGAGGGTTGCCAAATATTTGCCCTGTAGAAAGAATCGCAAAATCTTTAAGACCAACGTCAATACCGACAGAAGAACCTGTTTTTTCTAATGGCTGCACTTCTGTTTCAGCAAGAATCGATACAAAGTATTGACCACTTGGGTTTCGTCTGATTGTAGCGTTAAGAATACGCCCCTCAACCTCACGACTTTTTGCGAACTTGACTAATCCAAGTTTGGGTAACTTGATTTTGTTTCCTACAATCGTAATATTCCCGTTCGTGTGCTTTGTTGTGTAGGATTGTACGTTATTCTTTTTTGACTTGAAACGTGGTGCTTTATTCTGTTTCTTGAAAA
>NZ_JAALFC010000115.1 GCF_011058155.1 Litoribacterium kuwaitense
GACACGCGTTCATGATTATCGCATCCAAAAAGTCCAACACCTTAAAGTATTTGAGCGCACAACCGAGATGTTTTATCGAAAACGTAGGTATGCTTGTGCCTGTGGAAAGCGTTTTGCGGAGAAAAATACGTTTGTCGAAAGGTATCAGCGCCATACAAAAGAGTGGAATCAAGCGTTAGGGATTCGTGCGGTGACGGGAAAAAACTTTGTCGATACGGCAGCGCAATTCCGAACATCACCGACAACCGTAGCGCGTCGGTTTGATGCGATCTCTGCCCCCGCCCTGCAAGAAGTGGAAGAACTGCCTGAAGTGATAGCGATTGATGAATATAAAGGGGATACGAACGCTGGGAAATATCAAGTGGTCATCGCTGATGGAGAAACGGGGCGTTTGTTGGATATCCTTCCAGACCGTTCTGTACGCACGGTCAAAAGCTACTTACAGAAAAAA
>NZ_JAALFC010000116.1 GCF_011058155.1 Litoribacterium kuwaitense
AAAATCGTGAATACGAATCCGCAAGGTTTTTAAGTGAGGATTGAATAGCAACGCTGTCGACTTCTTTTAACCATACGAATTCTTTTTTTAGCTGCGTTAATTCGGCAGAACATGAATTGTAAGTGAGTCCTTTGCCTGTTTCCTTATATGTATCGTTCCAACGTGCTAAAAAGTGATTATATACGAAACGAGAACAACCAATCGTCTTTGCGATTAAGATTTCTTGTTCTTTGTTTGGGTAGATACGGAATTTGTATGCTTTGTTGACCAACATTGCTTTTCACCTCACTTTAGACCTTGACTTTCGATATACTTTTTAACTACGTTGATGGGAGAGCCACCAGTCGTTAGTAGACAAAAACTTCTTGACCAAAACATTTCTTTCCATAATTTTTTTCTTACTTGTGGAAAGTCCTTTTTAATCATTCGAGAACTTGC
>NZ_JAALFC010000117.1 GCF_011058155.1 Litoribacterium kuwaitense
TTCCCGTCACTGTTTTTCTTAATCCCCCATTTTGGTTCGATGGGCGCTTCTTTAAACAACGTTTCCACTGACTCAGACCGCTGATGAACAATCTCTTTTTCATAAATAGGGCGTGCATCATCTTCGGCTTGTTTTTCTTTCAGCCATTGTTCATACTCAGCTTTCGGTTTGCGACCACGCTTTTTCTTCGCTGGCTTTTCTTTCTTCTCTGAGGCTTGCGCTCGATCCCTTGCCTCAAAAATGCGTCGCATCAATGGCAATGTTTTCTTCACTGATATGTCCTTCGTCGATGGCAAGCAGAACCAGTTCATCATGGATCTGTTCCATCACATCAGATTCGCTGATCACACTAAGCATGCGCGAATAGGAAGCCTCGGATGGAATTTGATCAGAGTGAAGAAACCCACAGTCATATCGAAAGATAGGATCACGTTTT
>NZ_JAALFC010000118.1 GCF_011058155.1 Litoribacterium kuwaitense
CATTATACGACAACTAAGTCTATTTGACATGCATGAATTATATGAGATGGAGCCTTCCAATCATTTTGAGGCTGTCTTTTCAGCCCTTAATCTGAATCCTATCTGGGCTTTACTAGAAAAGCCCAATAAACTGGGTGCCCCAAGAGAGTTAAACTATGGCGCCATGGTCTATTCACTGATCGCTCGTGTGGTGGAGCGTATCGTGACAATGAAAGACCTCGTCAAACGGTTAAAAACGTGATCCTATCTTTCGATATGACTGTGGGTTTCTTCACTCTGATCAAATTCCATCCGAGGCATCCTATTCGCGCATGCTTAGTGTGATCAGCGAATCAGATGTGATGGAACAGATCCATGATGAACTGGTTCTGCTTGCCATCGACGAAGGACATATCAGCGAAGAAAACATTGCCATCGATGCGACGCATTTTGAG
>NZ_JAALFC010000119.1 GCF_011058155.1 Litoribacterium kuwaitense
CGCCTGCCTTGCACGCAGGAGGTCAGCGGTTCGATCCCGCTAGGCTCCACCAAATGTATGTATCAGAGGATCCTTGAAAACTAGATAACCGACAAAAAAGCATCAGTAAAGAAAGCGTCACGAAAGAAGTGAAGGTAGAAAGGGCGCACGGTGGATGCCTTGGTACCAGGAGCCGAAGAAGGACGGGACGAACACCGATATGCCTCGGGGAGCTGTAAGTAAGCTTTGATCCGGGGATTTCCGAATGGGGAAACCCGCTGTCTGTAATGGGACAGCAATCATGACTGAATCCATAGGTTATGATAGGCAACCCGGGGAACTGAAACATCTTAGTACCCGGAGGAAGAGAAAGCAAAAGCGATTTCCTGAGTAGCGGCGAGCGAAACGGAATATAGCCCAAACCGAAAGGCTTGCCTTTCGGGGTTGTAG
>NZ_JAALFC010000120.1 GCF_011058155.1 Litoribacterium kuwaitense
TTTATCGTTTTCTGACAGAAGACTCCCACATCAAGGACTGTTAGGACGTTGTCCAACGAGTAAGTGGGAGATGAATGTCGGTTAGGCGTGATTCAAAAAGCTGTCTCTTTTTTGTGCTATGATATCATCAGTCTAATACAAAAGAAAAGCTGAGATTTCGATGAAAATAGATGGTCATAATCATCAGTGTTTTTGATGTACTACCCACCTTGTATTCGTTGTTAAATACCGTAGAAAAGTCTTTGACGACGACATGTCTGACTATGCAAAAGATATGTTTGTAAAGTGAGGTGAAAAGCAATGTTGGTCAACAAAGCATACAAATTTCGTATTTACCCAAACAAAGAACAAGAAATCTTAATCGCAAAGACGATTGGTTGTTCTCGTTTCGTATATAATCACTTTTTAGCACGTTGGAACGATACATA
>NZ_JAALFC010000121.1 GCF_011058155.1 Litoribacterium kuwaitense
GGTTCTACGTCAATAGTTGGGGTGGGAGCCCTTCGCTCCTGCCCCTACTCTTTACCCCACTTGAAAGTCTTGAATGTGTTTCAATTGTTGGCTTAATAAAATTTTATAACGGAATCGATCGTATCTTGGAATCCCATAAGCGTTGCGTTTGATCACTTTCGTTTTGTTGTTTAAGCCTTCAATGAAGCCGTTGTTATAACCAAAGACAAAGCTATTAAGGATTTCTGTTTGCCAATTTTTAAACGGCTTCAAGGCTTGTATCATTTCTGGAATGCCTGCTTCTTCCACGTTTTCGCAGTAGTCTTTTAGTTCTTGCTTCACTTGAGCGATTTGGTTTGAACCGATGATCTTCGCTTTCTCAAACCAAGTACAATACGCCTCCTTCAACTCATACGCTTTCCGAAGCTCCGGTGACATACTCAAAA
>NZ_JAALFC010000122.1 GCF_011058155.1 Litoribacterium kuwaitense
AGATGTACTTCCATGACCATTATACGACAACTAAGCCTTTTTGACATGCATGAATTATACGAAATGGAATCTACCCACCATTTTGAAGCTGTTTTTTCGACAATCGACCTGACGCCTTTTTGGAGTCTCTTTGATAAACCTAAAAAGTAGGTGCCCCGAGAGAGCTGAATTATGGCGCCATGGTCTATTCATTGATCGCTCGTGTGGTGGAGCGTATCGTGACAATGAAAGACCTCGTCAAACGGTTAAAACGTGATCCTATCTTTCGATATGACTGTGGGTTTCTTCACTCTGATCAAATTCCATCCGAGGCATCCTATTCGCGCATGCTTAGTGTGATCAGCGAATCAGATGTGATGGAACAGATCCATGATGAACTGGTTCTGCTTGCCATCGACGAAGGACATATCAGCGAAGAAAA
>NZ_JAALFC010000123.1 GCF_011058155.1 Litoribacterium kuwaitense
TATCGTGACAATGAAAGACCTCGTCAAACGGTTAAAACGTGATCCTATCTTTCGATATGACTGTGGGTTTCTTCACTCTGATCAAATTCCATCCGAGGCATCCTATTCGCGCATGCTTAGTGTGATCAGCGAATCAGATGTGATGGAACAGATCCATGATGAACTGGTTCTGCTTGCCATCGACGAAGGACATATCAGCGAAGAAAAACATTGCCATCGATGCGACGCATTTTGAGGCAAGGGATCGAGCGCAAGCCTCAGAGAAGAAAGAAAAGCCAGCGAAGAAAAAGCGTGGTCGCAAACCGAAAGCTGAGTATGAACAATGGCTGAAAGAAAAACAAGCCGAAGATGATGCACGCCCTATTTATGAAAAAGAGATTGTTCATCAGCGGTCTGAGTCAGTGGAAACGTTGTTTA
>NZ_JAALFC010000124.1 GCF_011058155.1 Litoribacterium kuwaitense
GCGTTGCTCCGTCAGACTTTCGTCCATTGCGGAAGATTCCCTACTGCTGCCTCCCGTAGGAGTCTGGGCCGTGTCTCAGTCCCAGTGTGGCCGATCACCCTCTCAGGTCGGCTACGCATCGTTGCCTTGGTGAGCCTTTACCTCACCAACTAGCTAATGCGCCGCGGGCCCATCTGTAAGTGATAGCCGAAGCCATCTTTCATCTTAAACCCATGCGGGTTCAAGGATTATCAGGTATTAGCCCCGGTTTCCCGGAGTTATCCCAGTCTTACAGGCAGGTTGCCCACGTGTTACTCACCCGTCCGCCGCTGAATCCGGGAAGCAAGCTTCCCTTCATCCGCTCGACTTGCATGTATTAGGCACGCCGCCAGCGTTCGTCCTGAGCCAGGATCAAACTCTCCATAAGAGTTTTT
>NZ_JAALFC010000125.1 GCF_011058155.1 Litoribacterium kuwaitense
TATTTTGATAGAATATATAGTGGGTGGGATTAATTTTAACATACGAGTTAATTTCATAATTTAGAGCCCTTGAGTCTCAAGGTATTCAAGGCACAAAAATGGAGCACCTCCCCAAATTCTGTATAATGGTAGTTACCACACTAACCTAACAGAGAGGTGAGATGCCCTATGTACATTATACGACAACTAAGTCTATTTGACATGCATGAATTATATGAGATGGAGCCTTCCAATCATTTTGAGGCTGTCTTTTCAGCCCTTAATCTGAATCCTATCTGGGCTTTACTAGAAAAGCCCAATAAACTGGGTGCCCCAAGAGAGTTAAACTATGGCGCCATGGTCTATTCACTGATCGCTCGTGTGGTGGAGCGTATCGTGACAATGAAAGACCTCGTCAAACGGTTAAAA
>NZ_JAALFC010000126.1 GCF_011058155.1 Litoribacterium kuwaitense
TATTTTGATAGAATATATAGTGGGTGGGATTAATTTTAACATACGAGTTAATTTCATAATTTAGAGCCCTTGAGTCTCAAGGTATTCAAGGCACAAAAATGGAGCACCTCCCCAAATTCTGTATAATGGTAGTTACCACACTAACCTAACAGAGAGGTGAGATGCCCTATGTCCATTATACGACAACTAAGTCTATTTGACATGCATGAATTATATGAGATGGAGCCTTCCAATCATTTTGAGGCTGTCTTTTCAGCCCTTAATCTGAATCCTATCTGGGCTTTACTAGAAAAGCCCAATAAACTGGGTGCCCCAAGAGAGTTAAACTATGGCGCCATGGTCTATTCACTGATCGCTCGTGTGGTGGAGCGTATCGTGACAATGAAAGACCTCGTCAAACGGTTAAAA
>NZ_JAALFC010000127.1 GCF_011058155.1 Litoribacterium kuwaitense
CATTATACGACAACTAAGTCTATTTGACATGCATGAATTATATGAGATGGAGCCTTCCAATCATTTTGAGGCTGTCTTTTCAGCCCTTAATCTGAATCCTATCTGGGCTTTACTAGAAAAGCCCAATAAACTGGGTGCCCCAAGAGAGTTAAACTATGGCGCCATGGTCTATTCACTGATCGCTCGTGTGGTGGAGCGTATCGTGACAATGAAAGACCTCGTCAAACGGTTAAAACGTGATCCTATCTTTCGGTATGACTGTGGGTTTCTTCACTCTGATCAAATTCCATCTGAAGCTTCCTATTCTAGGATGATCACCACCATCAGCGAATCAGATGTGATGGAACAGATCCATGATGAACTGGTTCTGCTTGCCATCGACGAAGGACATATCAGCGAAGAAAA
>NZ_JAALFC010000128.1 GCF_011058155.1 Litoribacterium kuwaitense
TCGACAGCGTTGCTATTCAATCCTCACTTAAAAACCTTGCGGATTCGTATTCACGATTTTTCAAGAAACAGAATAAAGCACCACGTTTCAAGTCAAAAAGAATAACGTACAATCCTACACAACAAAGCACACGAACGGGAATATTACGATTGTAGGAAACAAAATCAAGTTACCCAAACTTGGATTAGTCAAGTTCGCAAAAGTCGTGAGGTTGAGGGGCGTATTCTTAACGCTACAATCAGACGAAACCCAAGTGGTCAATACTTTGTATCGATTCTTGCTGAAACAGAAGTGCAGCCATTAGAAAAAACAGGTTCTTCTGTCGGTATTGACGTTGGTCTTAAAGATTTTGCGATTCTTTCTACAGGGCAAATATTTGGCAACCCTCAATGGTTTCGCACATT
>NZ_JAALFC010000129.1 GCF_011058155.1 Litoribacterium kuwaitense
AGACACGGTGCCAGCCGCCGCGGTAATACGTAGGATGCAAGCGTTATCCGGAATCACTGGGCGTAAAGAGTTCGTAGGCGGTTGGTTAAGTCGGATGTGAAAGACCAAGGCTCAACCTTGGGAACATGTCCGAAACTAATTAACTAGAGTATGTTAGAGGTGCGCGGAATTCTGGGGTGTAGCGGTAAAATGCGTAGATATCCAGAGGAACACCAATGGCGAAGGCAGCGCACTGGAGCAGTACTGACGCTGAGGAACGAAGGCGTGGGGAGCGAACGGGATTAGAAACCCGCGTAGTCCTAGAGACACGGTGCCAGCCGCCGCGGTAATACGTAGGATGCAAGCGTTATCCGGAATCACTGGGCGTAAAGAGTTCGTAGGCGGTTGGTTAAGTCGGATGTG
>NZ_JAALFC010000130.1 GCF_011058155.1 Litoribacterium kuwaitense
AGACACGGTGTCAGCAGCCGCGGTAAGACAGGGATGCAAGCGTTACTCGGATTACTGGGCGTAGAGCGTCTGCAGGCTTCTCTCCACGTCTGGTGTCAAATGACGGAGCTCAACTCCGTCAACGTACGGAAACGAGAGAGATTGAGTCATTCAGAGGTATCTGGGAATGTCGTGTGTAGGGGAAAATCCGTTGATCCACGATAGAACGCCGAAAGCGAAGGACAGGATGCTAGGAATGTACTGACACTCAGGGACGAAAGCGTGGGGAGCAAAGGGGATTAGAAACCCTAGTAGTCCTAGAGACACGGTGTCAGCAGCCGCGGTAAGACAGGGATGCAAGCGTTACTCGGATTACTGGGCGTAGAGCGTCTGCAGGCTTCTCTCCACGTCTGGTGTCAA
>NZ_JAALFC010000131.1 GCF_011058155.1 Litoribacterium kuwaitense
GCAGCTTTTCACCACTGACTTATTCTACCGCCTACGCACCCTTTAAACCCAATAAATCCGGATAACGCTTGCACCCTCCGTATTACCGCGGCGGCTGACTCTACGGACTACCGGGGTTTCTAATCCTGTTTGATCCCCACGCTTTCGTGCATCAGCGTCGGTGAACCGCTAGTAAGCTGCCTACGCAATCGGTGTTCTGTGTAATATCTAAGCATTTCACCGCTACACTACACGTTCCGCCTACCTCATGGTTACTCAAGTAAAACAGTTTCAATGGCAGGACTACAGTTGAGCTGCAGCTTTTCACCACTGACTTATTCTACCGCCTACGCACCCTTTAAACCCAATAAATCCGGATAACGCTTGCACCCTCCGTATTACCGCGGCGGCTGAC
>NZ_JAALFC010000132.1 GCF_011058155.1 Litoribacterium kuwaitense
GTCAGCCGCCGCGGTAATACGGGGGGGGCTAACGTTGTTCGGAATTACTGGGCGTAAAGGGTGCGTAGGCGGTTCGGTAAGTCTAGCGTGAAATCTCACCGCTCACCGGTGAAACGGCGCTGGAAACTGTCGAGCTCGAGGATGGAAGAGGTAGGTGGAATTCCTGGTGTAGTCGGTGGAGTGCGTAGATATCAGGAAGAACACTCGTGGCGAAGGCGGCCTACTGGTCCATTTCTGACGCTGAGGACGAAAGCCAGGGGAGCGAACGGGATTAGAAACCCCAGTAGTCCGTAGAGTCAGCCGCCGCGGTAATACGGGGGGGGCTAACGTTGTTCGGAATTACTGGGCGTAAAGGGTGCGTAGGCGGTTCGGTAAGTCTAGCGTGAAATCTCAC
>NZ_JAALFC010000133.1 GCF_011058155.1 Litoribacterium kuwaitense
TTATTAAGCCAACAATTGAAACACATTCAAGACTTTCAAGTGGGGTAAAGAGTAGGGGCAGGAGCGAAGGGCTCCCACCCCAACTATTGACGTAGAACCTATTTTTATCGTTTTCTGACAGAAGACTCCCACTTCAAGGAATGTTAGGACGTTGTCCAACGATTAAGTGGGAGATGAATGTCGGTTAGGCGTGATTCAAAAAGCTGTCTCTTTTTTGCGCTAGGATATCATTAGTCTTATACAAAAGAAAGGCTGATATTTCGAGGAAATTAGATGATATCGAAAATCAAGGTCTAAAGTGAGGTGAAAAGCAATGTTGGTCAACAAAGCATACAAATTTCGTATTTACCCAAACAAAGAACAAGAAATCTTAATCGCAAAGACGATTGGTTG
>NZ_JAALFC010000134.1 GCF_011058155.1 Litoribacterium kuwaitense
CAACCAATCGTCTTTGCGATTAAGATTTCTTGTTCTTTGTTTGGGTAAATACGAAATTTGTATGCTTTGTTGACCAACATTGCTTTTCACCTCACTTTAGACCTTGATTTTCGATATCATCTAATTTCCTCGAAATATCAGCCTTTCTTTTGTATAAGACTAATGATATCCTAGCGCAAAAAGAGACAGCTTTTTGAATCACGCCTAACCGACATTCATCTCCCACTTAATCGTTGGACAACGTCCTAACATTCCTTGAAGTGGGAGTCTTCTGTCAGAAAACGATAAAAATAGGTTCTACGTCAATAGTTGGGGTGGGAGCCCTTCGCTCCTGCCCCTACTCTTTACCCCACTTGAAAGTCTTGAATGTGTTTCAATTGTTGGCTTAATAA
>NZ_JAALFC010000135.1 GCF_011058155.1 Litoribacterium kuwaitense
GCCCTTTGAAAACTGAACAAAAGCCAAGCGTACAAACGTGCCATGTCGAGACATCGACATGTAAAACAAACAACTGTGCAAAGGACGAATCGCTTCTATATAGAAGGTGGATTCAAAAAACTCTTATGGAGAGTTTGATCCTGGCTCAGGACGAACGCTGGCGGCGTGCCTAATACATGCAAGTCGAGCGGATGAAGGGAAGCTTGCTTCCCGGATTCAGCGGCGGACGGGTGAGTAACACGTGGGCAACCTGCCTGTAAGACTGGGATAACTCCGGGAAACCGGGGCTAATACCTGATAATCCTTGAACCCGCATGGGTTTAAGATGAAAGATGGCTTCGGCTATCACTTACAGATGGGCCCGCGGCGCATTAGCTAGTTGGTGAGGTAA
>NZ_JAALFC010000136.1 GCF_011058155.1 Litoribacterium kuwaitense
AGCCGCGGTAAAACGTAGGAGGCAAGCGTTATCCGAATTTACTGGGCGTAAAGCGCGTGCAGGCGGTTCGGTAAGTTGGATGTGAAATCTCCTGGCTCAACTGGGAGAGGTCGTTCAAGACTGCCGGGCTAGAGGATGGTAGAGGAAGGTGGAATTCCCGGTGTAGTAGTGAAATGCGTAGATATCGGGAGGAACACCTGTGGCGAAAGCGGCCTTCTGGACCATACCTGACGCTCAGACGCGAAAGCTAGGGGAGCGAACGGGATTAAGATACCCGTGTAGTCCTATACGAGCCGCGGTAAAACGTAGGAGGCAAGCGTTATCCGAATTTACTGGGCGTAAAGCGCGTGCAGGCGGTTCGGTAAGTTGGATGTGAAATCTCCTGGCTCA
>NZ_JAALFC010000137.1 GCF_011058155.1 Litoribacterium kuwaitense
AGGGTTTCTAATCCCGTTCGCTCCCCTAGCTTTCGCAGCTTAGCGTCAGAGCTAAACTAGAGAGCCGCTTTCGCCACTGGTTGTTCCTCCCGATATCTACAGATTTCACCCTTACACCGAGAATTCCGCTCTCCTCTTCTAGCCTCAATCCCACTAGTTTAGAAGCAGTTCTAAGGTTGAGCCTCAGGATTTCACTTCTAACTTAGTGGAACGCCTACTTGCCCTTTACACCCAATGAATCCGAGTAACGCTCGCCACCCCGTATTACCGCGGCGCTGACACTAGCTCAGGGTTTCTAATCCCGTTCGCTCCCCTAGCTTTCGCAGCTTAGCGTCAGAGCTAAACTAGAGAGCCGCTTTCGCCACTGGTTGTTCCTCCCGATATCTA
>NZ_JAALFC010000138.1 GCF_011058155.1 Litoribacterium kuwaitense
CTCATTACCGGCATTACCGAGATCGACAAGCAGACCCAGCTCTTAGCGTTAAACGCTTCGATCGAAGCCGCCAGGGCCGGCGAGCATGGAAAAGGCTTCGCCGTCGTCGCCGAAGAAGTGAAAATGCTGTCCGTGCAGTCGCAGGAATTTTCCGCCCGCATCGTTCAAATTGTCCATGACATTCAAAACGTCACAACCGCCGCCTCGACGTCGATGACCGACGGTGTGAAAAATGTACATGAAACATCCGCCATGCTCAACGAAGCGGGGACGGTCTTCCAGCAAATGATGCAAGCATTCCATACGATCGCCGACCAGATTATGGACGTATCAAGTGCGTCCGAAGAAATGTCTGCCGGTACCGAAGAAGTGACCGCCTCGAT
>NZ_JAALFC010000139.1 GCF_011058155.1 Litoribacterium kuwaitense
GGCTCTGACTACTTGTAGGCACACGGTTTCAGGATCTATTTCACTCCCCTTCCGGGGTGCTTTTCACCTTTCCCTCACGGTACTGGTTCACTATCGGTTACCAGGGAGTATTTAGCCTTGGGAGATGGTCCTCCCAGCTTCCGACGGGATTTCTCGTGTCCCGCCGTACTCAGGATACACTCCGGAGAGAATCATGTTTCAGCTACAGGGCACTTGCCTTCTTTGGCGGGTCGTTCCAGACCGCTTCGCTTACATGATTCCTTTGTAACTCCGTATGGAGTGTCCTACAACCCCGAAAGGCAAGCCTTTCGGTTTGGGCTATATTCCGTTTCGCTCGCCGCTACTCAGGAAATCGCTTTTGCTTTCTCTTCCTCCGGGTACTA
>NZ_JAALFC010000140.1 GCF_011058155.1 Litoribacterium kuwaitense
TGAAACGACTTCTCCCTTTGTATAAGAGCCACTCTGTCCAGGATCCCATGTTGTTACATTGTCCAACCCTACACCAGTCGCACCTGTTGGCCCTGTTGGCCCTGTTGGTCCTGTTGGTCCCGTTGCACCTGTTGGTCCGGCGACACCACTTAGGATTGCTTCGTAATCAGGTGAGCTACCCGGTGTCCCAGTTGGCGGAGCATTAACAACAACATAAAGCTTACCATCATATGAAACGACTTCTCCCTTTGTATAAGAGCCACTCTGTCCAGGATCCCATGTCGTTACATTGTCCAACCCTACACCAGTCGCACCTGTTGGCCCTGTTGGTCCCGTTGCACCTGTTGGTCCGGCGACACCACTTAGGATTGCTTCGTAATCA
>NZ_JAALFC010000141.1 GCF_011058155.1 Litoribacterium kuwaitense
CTCATTACCGGCATTACCGAGATCGACAAGCAGACCCAGCTCTTAGCGTTAAACGCTTCGATCGAAGCCGCCAGGGCCGGCGAGCATGGAAAAGGCTTCGCCGTCGTCGCCGAAGAAGTGAAAATGCTGTCCGTGCAGTCGCAGGAATTTTCCGCCCGCATCGTTCAAATTGTCCATGACATTCAAAACGTCACAACCGCCGCCTCGACGTCGATGACCGACGGTGTGAAAATGTACACGAAACATCCGCCATGCTCAACGAAGCGGGGACGGTCTTCCAGCAAATGATGCAAGCATTCCATACGATCGCCGACCAGATTATGGACGTATCAAGTGCGTCCGAAGAAATGTCTGCCGGTACCGAAGAAGTGACCGCCTCGAT
>NZ_JAALFC010000142.1 GCF_011058155.1 Litoribacterium kuwaitense
CTCATTACCGGCATTACCGAGATCGACAAGCAGACCCAGCTCTTAGCGTTAAACGCTTCGATCGAAGCCGCCAGGGCCGGCGAGCATGGAAAAGGCTTCGCCGTCGTCGCCGAAGAAGTGAAAATGCTGTCCGTGCAGTCGCAGGAATTTTCCGCCCGCATCGTTCAAATTGTCCATGACATTCAAAACGTCACAACCGCCGCCTCGACGTCGATGACCGACGGTGTGAAAAATGTACATGAAACATCCGCCATGCTCAACGAAGCGGGGACGGTCTTCCAGCAATGATGCAAGCATTCCATACGATCGCCGACCAGATTATGGACGTATCAAGTGCGTCCGAAGAAATGTCTGCCGGTACCGAAGAAGTGACCGCCTCGAT
>NZ_JAALFC010000143.1 GCF_011058155.1 Litoribacterium kuwaitense
GACGAACATCAAAGCGGGGGGCGCACGCCCTCATACGTCATGGCTTTTGTCAGTTTTGAGAGGGTAATTACCTTTCACGCGCGTATTGGATTCATCGTACGTGCTTCATTTGTCTGTGGGCCTGTAGCTCAGCCGGTTAGAGCGCACGCCTGATAAGCGTGAGGTCGGTGGTTCGAGTCCACTCAGGCCCACCATTTCGTACTTTATTGTTCGAAATGCCACAAGCAGATGACGTTTAATTGTATATATACCTTTATTTGGGGCCTTAGCTCAGCTGGGAGAGCGCCTGCCTTGCACGCAGGAGGTCAGCGGTTCGATCCCGCTAGGCTCCACCAAATGTATGTATCAGAGGATCCTTGAAAACTAGATAACCGACAAAAAA
>NZ_JAALFC010000144.1 GCF_011058155.1 Litoribacterium kuwaitense
GACGAACATCAAAGCGGGGGCGCACGCCCTCATACGTCATGGCTTTTGTCAGTTTTGAGAGGGTAATTACCTTTCACGCGCGTATTGAATTCATCGTACGTGCTTCATTTGTCTGTGGGCCTGTAGCTCAGCCGGTTAGAGCGCACGCCTGATAAGCGTGAGGTCGGTGGTTCGAGTCCACTCAGGCCCACCATTTCGTACTTTATTGTTCGAAATGCCACAAGCAGATGACGTTTAATTGTATATATACCTTTATTTGGGGCCTTAGCTCAGCTGGGAGAGCGCCTGCCTTGCACGCAGGAGGTCAGCGGTTCGATCCCGCTAGGCTCCACCAAATGTATGTATCAGAGGATCCTTGAAAACTAGATAACCGACAAAAAA
>NZ_JAALFC010000145.1 GCF_011058155.1 Litoribacterium kuwaitense
TCGACAGCGTTGCTATTCAATCCTCACTTAAAAACCTTGCGGATTCGTATTCACGATTTTTCAAGAAACAGAATAAAGCACCACGTTTCAAGTCAAAAAAGAATAACGTACAATCCTACACAACAAAGCACACGAACGGCAATATTGCGATTGTAGGAAACAAAATCAAGTTACCCAAACTTGGATTAGTCAAGTTCGCAAAAAGCCGTGAGGTTGAAGGGCGTATTCTTAACGCTACAATCAGACGAAACCCAAGTGGTCAATACTTTGTATCGATTCTTGCTGAAACAGAAGTGCAGCCATTAGAAAAAACAGGTTCTTCTGTCGGTATTGACGTTGGTCTTAAAGATTTTGCGATTCTTTCTACAGGGCAAACAT
>NZ_JAALFC010000146.1 GCF_011058155.1 Litoribacterium kuwaitense
CTTGAAACGTGGTGCTTTATTCTGTTTCTTGAAAAATCGTGAATACGAATCCGCAAGGTTTTTAAGTGAGGATTGAATAGCAACGCTGTCGACTTCTTTCAACCATACGAATTCTTTTTTTAGCTGCGTTAATTCGGCAGAACATGAATTGTAAGTGAGTCCTTTGCCTGTTTCCTTGTATGTATCGTTCCAACGTGCTAAAAAGTGATTATATACGAAACGAGAACAACCAATCGTCTTTGCGATTAAGATTTCTTGTTCTTTGTTTGGGTAGATACGAAATTTGTATGCTTTGTTGACCAACATTGCTTTTCACCTCACTTTAGACCTTGATTTTCGATATCATCTAATTTCCTCGAAATATCAGCCTTTC
>NZ_JAALFC010000147.1 GCF_011058155.1 Litoribacterium kuwaitense
TTCCCGTCACTGTTTTTCTTAATCCCCCATTTTGGTTCGATGGGCGCTTCTTTAAACAACGTTTCCACTGACTCAGACCGCTGATGAACAATCTCTTTTTCATAAATAGGGCGTGCATCATCTTCGGCTTGTTTTTCTTTCAGCCATTGTTCATACTCAGCTTTCGGTTTGCGACCACGCTTTTTTCTTCGCTGGCTTTTCTTTCTTCTCTGAGGCTTGCGCTCGATCCCTTGCCTCAAAATGCGTCGCATCGATGGCAATGTTTTCTTCGCTGATATGTCCTTCGTCGATGGCAAGCAGAACCAGTTCATCATGGATCTGTTCCATCACATCTGATTCGCTGATGGTGGTGATCATCCTA
>NZ_JAALFC010000148.1 GCF_011058155.1 Litoribacterium kuwaitense
GATGTGATGGAACAGATCCATGATGAACTGGTTCTGCTTGCCATCGACGAAGGACATATCAGCGAAGAAAACATTGCCATCGATGCGACGCATTTTGAGGCAAGGGATCGAGCGCAAGCCTCAGAGAAGAAAGAAAAGCCAGCGAAGAAAAGCGTGGTCGCAAACCGAAAGCTGAGTATGAACAATGGCTGAAAGAAAAACAAGCCGAAGATGATGCACGCCCTATTTATGAAAAAGAGATTGTTCATCAGCGGTCTGAGTCAGTGGAAACGTTGTTTAAAGAAGCGCCCATCGAACCAAAATGGGGGATTAAGAAAAACAGTGACGGGAAGAATGTCTTTTGGTTCGGATATAAA
>NZ_JAALFC010000149.1 GCF_011058155.1 Litoribacterium kuwaitense
AACATCGCTTGGCTGAGAAATGGCTTTTTCATTTCTCAAGACAAGAGATTTCTGCTCCGGAACTTCAGCGAGCCAGAGCTGGACAACAAAGAAATGCGGAGCGGTGCACGCTTAGAAACGGAGAACAGAACATCACCTGACCGGGAAATGGATTTCCACATTTCACGAGTCAGGGGATTTCTGCTTCGCAGTTTCTGCACCGCGGAGCTAGACAACAAAGAAATGCGGAGGCGAGTACGCTTGAAGTGCAGGACAGAACATCGCTTGGCTGAGAAATGGCTTTTTCATTTCTCAAGACAAGAGATTTCTGCTCCGGAACTTCAGCGAGCCAGAGCTGGACAACAAAGAAATGCGG
>NZ_JAALFC010000150.1 GCF_011058155.1 Litoribacterium kuwaitense
TTTTCAAGAAACAGAATAAAGCACCACGTTTCAAGTCGAAAAAGAATAACGTACAATCCTACACAACAAAGCACACGAACGGCAATATTGCGATTGTAGGAAACAAAATCAAGTTACCCAAACTTGGATTAGTCAAGTTCGCAAAAAAGTCGTGAGGTTGAGGGGGCGTATTCTTAACGCTACAATCAGACGAAACCCAAGTGGTCAATACTTTGTATCGATTTTTGCTGAAACAGAAGTGCAACCATTAGAAAAAACAGGTTCTTCTGTCGGTATTGACGTTGGTCTTAAAGATTTTGCGATTCTTTCTACAGGGCAAATATTTGGCAACCCTCAATGGTTT
>NZ_JAALFC010000151.1 GCF_011058155.1 Litoribacterium kuwaitense
TTTATACAGTTTGCCCCACTTCTTTGATCCTCTTGCCGGAGAAGTATACTTTCGGATATCGGTAGACTGCTTGATTTTAAAGGTCTTTTGGCAAAGGGAATCATGGCGTAATGGGCAAGTCGCGCATTCTTTGGGTTGTGTGTATTTCAAGGTTTTGTACTTTGGATCAAAGCTGTCGTAACGATAAGAATGTTCCCGGACGCATGTAGGTGCGAAATGTTCATCGTATCCGACGATTTCCCCTTCATTGCGTTGGTTATATGGGATGACAGCTTGTAGCTCCTGATCGATTAACTGTTGATAGATTGGTTCATAGTCGTAACCGGCATCGAAAAGGCCAGC
>NZ_JAALFC010000152.1 GCF_011058155.1 Litoribacterium kuwaitense
GAAAGGCTGATATTTCGAGGAAATTAGATGATATCGAAAATCAAGGTCTAAAGTGAGGTGAAAAGCAATGTTGGTCAACAAAGCATACAAATTTCGTATTTACCCAAACAAAGAACAAGAAATCTTAATCGCAAAGACGATTGGTTGTTCTCGTTTCGTATATAATCACTTTTTAGCACGTTGGAACGATACATATAAGGAAACAGGCAAAGGACTCACTTACAATTCATGTTCTGCCGAATTAACGCAGCTAAAAAAAGAATTCGTATGGTTAAAAGAAGTCGACAGCGTTGCTATTCAATCCTCACTTAAAAACCTTGCGGATTCGTATTCACGATTTT
>NZ_JAALFC010000153.1 GCF_011058155.1 Litoribacterium kuwaitense
GAAACCATTGAGGGTTGCCAAATATTTGCCCTGT
Source organism: Litoribacterium kuwaitense (assembly GCF_011058155.1). NCBI lineage: Bacteria > Bacillati > Bacillota > Bacilli > Caryophanales > Bacillaceae > Litoribacterium > Litoribacterium kuwaitense. The sequence continues at coordinate 35 of NZ_JAALFC010000153.1, forward strand.
AGAAAGAATCGCAAAATCTTTAAGACCAACGTCAATACCGACAGAAGAACCTGTTTTTCTAATGGTTGCACTTCTGTTTCAGCAAAAATCGATACAAAGTATTGACCACTTGGGTTTCGTCTGATTGTAGCGTTAAGAATACGCCCCTCAACCTCACGACTTTTTGCGAACTTGACTAATCCAAGTTTGGGTAACTTGATTTTGTTTCCTACAATCGCAATATTGCCGTTCGTATGCTTTGTTGTGTAGGATTGTACGTTATTCTTTTTCGACTTGAAACGTGGTGCTTTATTCTGTTTCTTGAAAA
>NZ_JAALFC010000154.1 GCF_011058155.1 Litoribacterium kuwaitense
TCTAGGATTTCGGCTCGGTAAACTAATTTGAAATCTTCGCAAATCTTAGCCCGGTCAGCTACACGAACCTTGTGGGCGATATTGTGTGAAAGATGCACACAGCACGCCTGATATTGGCTCCCCGGATAAATGGAGAAAATGCTGTCCACGATGCCCTTTAAGCCATCTGAGATAAAGAGAAGAACTTTCTGTGCCCCGCGCGCTTTGATGTCTTCCAGCAGAAAAGCTGATTCGGTGGGAGCCACCGTGTAAGCTAACACTTCTTTGGATCCATCTTCGAGAATGCCGACAGCGAAATAAATAACTTCTTCGAGACAGTATCGCGTCTCACGAGACACA
>NZ_JAALFC010000155.1 GCF_011058155.1 Litoribacterium kuwaitense
TTCATTGCGTTGGTTATATGGGATGACAGCTTGTAGCTCCTGATCGATTAACTGTTGATAGATTGGTTCATAGTCGTAACCGGCATCGAAAAGGCCAGCAGTAAATAAAGACGGAAGATCGCGATCAATTTTCTTTAATAAAGGGATGGCTGCTTTTCCATCATTGAGATTTCCTGACGTCATCATGCGCGTAAGAATGTATTGACTCTTTGTGCTGACGGCTAAATGTCCTTTATATCCGAACCAAAAGACATTCTTCCCGTCACTGTTTTTCTTAATCCCCCATTTTGGTTCGATGGGCGCTTCTTTAAACAACGTTTCCACTGACTC
>NZ_JAALFC010000156.1 GCF_011058155.1 Litoribacterium kuwaitense
TACTGCTATAGGAAAGAAGGGAAGCATAGATGGGGTACAGTTCACATCAAACTTTGACATTGATATTGTGATTAACCCACTACCAGCTGACGGTATAGATACCTCGATATCATGATATGTTCACATCTGCCAATAATGGGCCCTCATACCAAGAGGATAAATTTTGTGTTTCCAGATATGATAGTGTCCGCATCCGATAACTCCAATGACTATTCGTAGAGAGCATGTTACTGCTATAGGAAAGAAGGGAAGCATAGATGGGGTACAGTTCACATCAAACTTTGACATTGATATTGTGATTAACCCACTACCAGCTGACGGTATAGA
>NZ_JAALFC010000157.1 GCF_011058155.1 Litoribacterium kuwaitense
TTTTAAGATTTTGTCCTGCGTTCATATCTCGATTGTGATGCGTACCACAAGAGGGGCAATTCCACTCACGAAGGTTGAGATTCTTAACGTCTTTGTTTTGGTAGCCACAGCTCGAGCATAGTTGACTGGAAGAAAATGTTTTTGATACAGCAACGACTTGTTTGCCATACCATGTCGCTTTGTACTCAAGTATGGTTCTAAATTGTGACCATGATGCTTCACTGATTGCTTTAGCTAACTTGTGGTTTTTCAGCATATTTGACACTTGCAAATCTTCAATACCGATGACATCGTGGTTTTTGATGATTTCAGTCGAGATTTTTTGC
>NZ_JAALFC010000158.1 GCF_011058155.1 Litoribacterium kuwaitense
CCCTCATCCAATCAGTGCTCTACCTCCGCGGCTCGTTCCTTGAGGCTAGCCCTAAAGCTATTTCGGGGAGAACCAGCTATCTCCAAGTTCGATTGGCATTTCACCCCTACCCACACCTCATCCCCGCGTTTTTCAACACGCGTGGGTTCGGGCCTCCAGTGAGTGTTACCTCACCTTCACCCTGGACATGGGTAGATCACTTGGTTTCGGGTCTACGCCCTTGTACTCATTCGCCCTGTTCAGACTCGCTTTCGCTGCGGCTCCGCCTTTTCAGCTTAACCTTGCACAAGAACGTAACTCGCCGGTTCATTCTACAAA
>NZ_JAALFC010000159.1 GCF_011058155.1 Litoribacterium kuwaitense
ACCAGATACCGACAAAGAAAGACTTTGAAGAGAAGGCCTCGATCGATTAGTATCGGTCAGCTTCACGTGTCGCCACGCGTCCACCCCCGACCTATCAACCTCATCGTCTCTGAGGGATCTTACTCACTTGACGTGATGGGAAATCTCATCTTGAGGGGGGCTTCATGCTTAGATGCTTTCAGCACTTATCCCGTCCACACGTAGCTACCCAGCTATGCCCCTGGCGGAACAACTGGTACACCAGCGGTGTGTCCATCCCGGTCCTCTCGTACTAAGGACAGCTCCTCTCAAATTTCCTGCGCCCACGACGGATAGGG
>NZ_JAALFC010000160.1 GCF_011058155.1 Litoribacterium kuwaitense
AGGAGATGTACTTCCATGACCATTATACGACAACTAAGCCTTTTTGACATGCATGAATTATACGAAATGGAATCTACCCACCATTTTGAAGCTGTTTTTTCTGCAATCGACCTGACGCCTTTTTGGAGTCTCTTTGATAAACCTAAAAAAGTAGGTGCCCCGAGAGAGCTGAATTATGGCGCCATGGTCTATTCACTGATCGCTCGTGTGGTGGAGCGTATCGTGACAATGAAAGACCTCGTCAAACGGTTAAAACGTGATCCTATCTTTCGATATGACTGTGGGTTTCTTCACTCTGATCAAATTCCATCCGAGGC
>NZ_JAALFC010000161.1 GCF_011058155.1 Litoribacterium kuwaitense
AACGCAAGAGTCTTATATGAATATTGTATTGGTTGGACACTTGACAGAAACTGATGAAGTTCCAAGGCCGAACCCTGATTCGGCGTCCTATAGCCGTTGATGGGCCTTTTTGGGATCTTGCCTGGTTTAGGAAGCTGAAAAGTACTCTGGGGGTAAACTATAGTAGCCATGGTAGCACCTCAGGTAGGCCTTCGCCTTGGCTAGCTTGTATAGCAAACGCAAGAGTCTTATATGAATATTGTATTGGTTGGACACTTGACAGAAACTGATGAAGTTCCAAGGCCGAACCCTGATTCGGCGTCCTATAGCCGTTG
>NZ_JAALFC010000162.1 GCF_011058155.1 Litoribacterium kuwaitense
AGATACCGACAAAGAAAGACTTTGAAGAGAAGGCCTCGATCGATTAGTATCGGTCAGCTTCACGTGTCGCCACGCGTCCACCCCCGACCTATCAACCTCATCGTCTCTGAGGGATCTTACTCACTTGACGTGATGGGAAATCTCATCTTGAGGGGGGCTTCATGCTTAGATGCTTTCAGCACTTATCCCGTCCACACGTAGCTACCCAGCTATGCCCCTGGCGGAACAACTGGTACACCAGCGGTGTGTCCATCCCGGTCCTCTCGTACTAAGGACAGCTCCTCTCAAATTTCCTGCGCCCACGACGGATAGGG
>NZ_JAALFC010000163.1 GCF_011058155.1 Litoribacterium kuwaitense
AACATCGCTTGGCTGAGAAATGGCTTTTTCATTTCTCAAGACAAGAGATTTCTGCTCCGGAACTTCAGCGAGCCAGAGCTGGACAACAAAGAAATGCGGTGGCGAGTACGCTTTGAGACGCAGAACAGAACATCATTGGCTGAGAAATGGCTTTTTCATTTCTCAAGACAAAGGATTTCTGCTTCGCAGTCTCAGCGAGCCAGAGCTAGACAACAAAGAAATGCGGAGCGGTGCACGCTTAGAAACGGAGAACAGAACATCACCTGACCGGGAAATGGATTTCCACATTTCACGAGTCAGGGGATTT
>NZ_JAALFC010000164.1 GCF_011058155.1 Litoribacterium kuwaitense
AAGTCGTAACAAGGTAGCCGTATCGGAAGGTGCGGCTGGATCACCTCCTTTCTAAGGAAATGTCGCGTACGGTTTCATCCGTTGCCGGATGAAGGCGGACGACGAACATCAAAGCGGGGGGGCGCACGCCCTCATACGTCATGGCTTTTGTCAGTTTTGAGAGGGTAACTCTCAAACAAGAGGATCCTTGAAAACTAGATAACCGACAAAAAAAGCATCAGTAAAGAAAGCGTCACGAAAGAAGTGAAGGTAGAAAGGGCGCACGGTGGATGCCTTGGTACCAGGAGCCGAAGAAGGACGGGACGAA
>NZ_JAALFC010000165.1 GCF_011058155.1 Litoribacterium kuwaitense
CTCGACGAGATCCTTAATCGCTGCAACGTTGCCTGTTGCAATAAGATCTTGGGCTGATTGGGAATTGAGCGGAATATGTGTCTCAAGCCGCCCTTCATTGATGGGTGGGGCTCCTTAAAAGTCAGCGTGTAAGTGCCATTTTTTCTCTGATTCGAAGCGCGCTATCGTTTGCTTTAAAGAGCCAGTCGGACGTATCAAAATAATCATTTTTTGTGTGATAAAGTCATCGTCCTGAACATGATAGTATTTGAGAAGAGCTTTAAATTCATTTTCGTCTAAAAGATTTTTCCACTCAATTTCCTGTT
>NZ_JAALFC010000166.1 GCF_011058155.1 Litoribacterium kuwaitense
AATGACGCATTTCCTGCCAAAAAGGAAGTGTTCCTGCGATTAACAAAAATGCTGGTAAAAAGATGGCGACCATCGCCAGAAGACCACCTTGCCATCCTCCGACGACAGCACCTATGTATGAAGCAAATGTAAACAACGGACCAGGCACCGCTTGAGCCGCTCCATACCCAGCGAGGAACGCTTCTTCACTCAACCAGCCCGCCGGCACAAATTCCCGTTCGAGCAACGGCAAGACGACGTGACCACCACCGAACACGAACGACCCCGCCCGATAAAACATATCGCTTAGCGCGAGCCATGATG
>NZ_JAALFC010000167.1 GCF_011058155.1 Litoribacterium kuwaitense
TTTATATCCGAACCAAAAGACATTCTTCCCGTCACTGTTTTTCTTAATCCCCCATTTTGGTTCGATGGGCGCTTCTTTAAACAACGTTTCCACTGACTCAGACCGCTGATGAACAATCTCTTTTCATAAATAGGGCGTGCATCATCTTCGGCTTGTTTTTCTTTCAGCCATTGTTCATACTCAGCTTTCGGTTTGCGACCACGCTTTTCTTCGCTGGCTTTTCTTTCTTCTCTGAGGCTTGCGCTCGATCCCTTGCCTCAAAATGCGTCGCATCGATGGCAATGTTTTCTTCGCTGATATGTC